>NZ_JBHXML010000027.1:49575-105134 GCF_042720345.1 Kitasatospora sp. NPDC058478
CACCACCCCCCGGGCGGGGGCCGGCGGCTGCGCCCCCGCCCCCCCCCCCGGCCCCCCCCCCCGCCCGGTTCCCCCGCCCGGCCGCCGGGCCGACCCCAATTCCGTTCTCCGTACGCACGGACGGCCGGCCGCATTTCGGCGGGAATATGGCGGGGTCAAGTCGGAGTAGAGTGTGGCTCGGTTGGGAACAGGGCTTCCCCTCATCCTCACCCGCGAATCGCCGGACGGTCGTCCGGCCGCTGAGACCGGTCGGGTGCCTGGGCCGTGAAACATGTCAGGCAGATGTCAGAATTCCCGCGGGGATTTGTAGTAATCCGTCCGCTATGTCCGGCGTGAAATGCCGAATTCCTCCCGCTTTCGCCCGTCCTGCCCCTTGGCGCGGTGCCGGAATTCCCCGCAGCTGACCCTGTTGCAGAGGGCGTCGATCCGGATACATTCAGCCGCGGTCGACGTAATCACCCGCTCACAGGGCGCCGTCAGGCACCCCCGGCGGAGGACTGCGGCGTGCACGGCTGCGCCCAGGGGGGGTTCCCCGGGCCGGCCTTCAAACCAGACCCGGGCCCGCGACCTGCGGGCGCGTGAAGGGCCAGCACAGCACTAGGGGAGTTCGGAATGGCTCAGGGCACCGTCAAGTGGTTCAACGCGGAGAAGGGCTACGGCTTCATCGCGGTCGACGGTGGTGCGGACGTCTTCGTCCACTACAGCGCGATCCAGATGGACGGCTACCGCACCCTCGAGGAGGGCCAGCGGGTCGAGTTCGAGATCTCCCAGGGACAGAAGGGCCCGCAGGCGGACATGGTCCGCGCCGCGGTGTGACCCCCTTCCGACCCCAGGAGCTCGGCGCGGCCCACGGCTGGTGACCACTCGCTTCTCGACGGGCCCGTACGACACGCGTCGTGCGGGCCCGTCGGCGTTCCCCGGCGGGGAGTTGCGCGGGTCGGCGGGAGCGCCCCGGACGGCTCGCGGGATCGCGATTGGGCTTGCACTCGACCACCCGGAGTGCTAATCATTGGCGTTAGCACTCACAGCGTGAGAGTGACAGCGGACCGGGTCGGTGAGGCCCCCGGGAGCGGTAGGGGAAAGGACCCCCGCACACCAGGGCCGTCCGTCGCGGGCACCCCTTGGTCCGAGCAGTCGACCGTGTCCCGGAGGACCACTTCTGATGGCCAAGATCATCGCCTTTGATGAGGAAGCTCGCCGCGGCCTTGAGCGTGGCATGAACCAGCTCGCCGACGCAGTGAAGGTCACGCTCGGCCCCAAGGGTCGCAACGTCGTGCTGGAGAAGAAGTGGGGCGCCCCCACGATCACCAACGACGGTGTCTCCATCGCCAAGGAGATCGAGCTCGAGGACCCCTACGAGAAGATCGGCGCGGAGCTCGTCAAGGAGGTCGCCAAGAAGACCGACGACGTCGCGGGTGACGGCACCACCACCGCCACCGTGCTCGCCCAGGCCCTGGTTCGCGAGGGTCTGCGCAACGTCGCCGCCGGCGCCAACCCGATGGCCCTGAAGCGCGGCATCGAGAAGGCCGTCGCCGCCGTCTCCGACCAGCTGCTGGCCCAGGCCAAGGACGTGGAGACCAAGGAGCAGATCGCCTCCACCGCCTCCATCTCGGCCGCCGACACCCAGATCGGCGAGCTCATCGCCGAGGCCATGGACAAGGTCGGCAAGGAAGGCGTCATCACCGTCGAGGAGAGCAACACCTTCGGTCTGGAGCTTGAGCTCACCGAGGGCATGCGCTTCGACAAGGGCTACATCTCCGCCTACTTCGCGACCGACCTGGAGCGCATGGAGGCGACGTTCGAGGACCCGTACATCCTCATCGCCAACTCCAAGATCGGCTCGGTCAAGGACCTGCTGCCGCTGCTGGAGAAGGTCATGCAGAGCGGCAAGCCGCTCGTCATCATCGCCGAGGACGTCGAGGGCGAGGCCCTGTCGACCCTGGTCGTGAACAAGATCCGCGGCACCTTCAAGTCCGTCGCCGTCAAGGCCCCGGGCTTCGGCGACCGCCGCAAGGCCATGCTCGGCGACATCGCCATCCTCACCGGTGGCACCGTGATCTCCGAGGAGGTCGGCCTCAAGCTGGAGAACGCCGGCATCGACCTGCTGGGCACCGCCCGCAAGGTGGTCATCACCAAGGACGAGACCACCATCGTCGACGGTGGCGGTGACAGCGAGCAGGTCGCCGGCCGCGTGAACCAGATCCGCGCCGAGATCGAGAACAGCGACTCGGACTACGACCGCGAGAAGCTCCAGGAGCGCCTCGCCAAGCTGGCCGGCGGCGTGGCCGTCATCAAGGCCGGCGCGGCCACCGAGGTGGAGCTCAAGGAGCGCAAGCACCGCATCGAGGACGCCGTCCGCAACGCGAAGGCCGCCGTCGAGGAGGGCATCGTCGCCGGTGGTGGCGTCGCGCTGCTGCAGGCCTCGGTCGCCTTCGACAAGCTGGAGCTGGAGGGCGACGAGGCCACCGGTGCCAACATCGTCAAGGTCGCGCTGGAGGCCCCGATCAAGCAGATCGCGACCAACGCCGGCCTGGAGGGTGGCGTCGTGGTGGAGAAGGTGCGCAACCTCCCCGCCGGTCACGGCCTGAACGCGGCCACCAACACCTACGTCGACCTGATCGCCGAGGGCATCATCGACCCGGCCAAGGTGACCCGCTCGGCGCTGCAGAACGCCGCCTCCATCGCGGCGCTGTTCCTCACCACCGAGGCCGTCATCGCCGACAAGCCGGAGAAGGCCGCTGCGGCCGCCGGCGGCGGCATGCCGGGCGGTGACATGGACTTCTGATCCTGATCACACCGATCGGATCAGTTGGTTCCTGATCGTGTGGGCGGTCCCCTTCGGGGGGCCGCCCACACGGCGTTCTACCGGAGAATGGACAGATGGCTTCCGACGACATCGAGACCGCGCTGCACAACGCGCGGGCGCTGATCCTGGCCGACCTCACCGCGCGGGACGTGGCGGACGCCGCCGTCGTCTCCTTGGTGGAGCAGGCCGTGACGCACCGCCGCTGGTGGCTGGAGCAGTGGCCGGACGGCACCGAGTACGTGCTCGGACTGGTCGCCCAGGACGTCCAGGACGCGCTGCTGGAGGCGTACGGGCGCTGGCCGCTGTGCACCGCCTGCGCCGCCGACGGGGACCCGCACGCGCTCGGTGTGGAGCCGGAGCTGGGGCCGGAGCCGCACTGGGTGTGCGGCAAGCAGGGTGCGGTGGTCGCGCCGGTGGGGGAGCTCTCCTAGCCAGCTCCTGGCCCGCTCCCAGCCGGCTCGTGGTCCGCGTGGTGGACCGGTCGGCGGGAGTACTGGACCTATAGGTAGGTTGACGATATATGTAGTCGTATGACTGAACGCTCGATGCAGGAGCCGACGCTGCTGCTGCTCACCGCCCTGGCGGACGCCCCGAGACACGGCTACGCCCTCATCCAGGAGATCGCCGCGATCTCCGAGGGCCGGGTCAAGATGCGCACCGGCACCCTGTACGGCGCCCTCGACCGGCTGCTCCAGCAGGGGCTGATCGAGGTCGCCGCGGAGGAGGTCGTGGACGGGCGGGCGCGGCGCAGCTACGCGCTGACCAGCGTCGGCCGGGAGGCGCTGGCCTCCGAGGCGGAGCGGCTGCGGGCCGTCGCCACCGAGGCGGAGCGCCGTCTCGCGAACGTCCTGTCGGCGCTGCAGGGGAAGCCGGAGCCGGAGGGGAAGTCGATGATGAGGGGGTTCTTCGCATGACCACACCCATGACCACGCCGACGATGGGGGCGCCTTCGACCGCGCTGCGGGCGGCGCTGCAGTTCTACCCGCCGCGCTACCGCCTGGAGCGCGGCGAGGAGCTGGCCGCGGTGTTCGCCGACACCACGGCGGAGGCCGGCCGCTCGGCCGTCGCCCGCGAGGCGTTCGACCTGGCCGCGTACGGGCTGCGGGTGCGGCTCGGGCTGACCGGCTCCTCGCTGGCCGGGCGGGTGCTCGCGCTGGCCGCGCCGATGGTCGCCGGGGCGCTGGCCGGTGCGGCCCTGGTGCCGTGGGTGAGCGATGCGGAGCGGGCCGCCCATCGGCTGACCTGGGACGACTCGTACCTCACGTACGCCCTGACCATCGCGCCGCCGGTGATCGCGCTGCTGCTCGCGGTGGCCGTGGTGACGGGGCGCTGGACGGCGGTGCGGGTCATCTCGCTGGTCCAGGCCGTCTCCGCGCTGTTCGTGCTGGCGCAGGCCGTCGTGCTGCCGCCGGAGTTCGACCTCTGGGGGGTGGGGGACAGCAGCGTGGCCACCATGCCGTTCGTGCTGGGGGCGCTGCTGCTGGCCGCGGCGCCGACGGAGTTGCTGCCCAGGGCCTCCTGGCGTTCCGGCGGGCTGGCGCTGGCCTCGGTCCTCGGGGGCGGGCTGCTGGTGGCGCTCCAGCACTGGGGCGACTCGACCTTCCCGCTGGACATGCAGTGGTTCGCGGTGCTGCTGATCGGGCCGCTGCTGCTGACCTTCACCGCGCTGCGCGGCCGGGTGCTGCCGGCGGCCGTCGGGGTCGCGGTGCTGTCGCTGACGATGTTCGCGGGCCTGTTCAACATCTGGCGCGAGGGCCGCGGGTTCTGGCACGTGCTGCCGATGGCGGCGCCGGTGCTGCTGCTCCTGGTGGCGGCCGCGGTGGCGGTGCGCCGGATCGGGGCCGGCGACGGGCCCGGCGGGCGGTTCGGCGGATGGTTCGGCGGGGGCTCCGGGAAGGGGCGCAGCCTGGCGTGACCCGGGGGCTGGGGCGAAGTGCTCGCCGGGCCCGGCCGGATGTGGCAACCTACTGATATGTCTAGACCAATTTTCGAAGTCATCGCGCTGACGCCCCAGGACGCCCAGGCTGCCGAGTCGGGCGGCGCCGACCGGCTCGAACTGGTCACCGACATGGCCGCGGACGGGCTCACCCCGTCCGTCGAGGACTTCGCCCGGATCCGGGCCGCCGTCGACATCCCGCTGCGCGTCATGCTCCGGATCCAGGACGGCTTCGTGCCCGGCGGCCTGGACGAACTGGCCGCCCGGGCCGCCGCGTTGCGGGCCGAGGGCGCCGAGGAGTTCGTCTTCGGCTTCCTCCACGCCGACGGCGCCGTCGACCTGGCCGCCACCGCCGCCGTCGCCGAGGCGGTGGCCGGCTGCCGCTGGACCTTCCACCGGGCGATCGACCACAGCGCCGACCGGGCCGCCCTGCGGGCCGCCGTCGGCGCGCTGCCCGGGCTGGACACCTTCCTCACCTCGGGCGCGGCCGCCGGCGTCGACGCCGGGCACGAGGTGCTGCTGGCGGACCTGGCCCGCGCGGGCGAGCCCGGGTACGGGCAGCGGATCCTGATCGGCGGCGGCCTGCGGGCCGAACACCTGAAGGGCCTGCGGGCCGAGGGCTTCGACGGCTTCCACGTCGGCGGCGCGGTGCGGGCCGACGGCTGGCGGACGCCGGTGGACGCGGCCAAGGTCGCCGAGTGGCGGGCGCTGATCGACGCCTGAGCGCGCGCGGCGGGCGGGGGCCGGTCCCGGTGGGGCCGGCCCCCGCTGCCCGGTTCCTCAGTGCAGCTGCGCGGGCAGCGGCTCGCCGTGCAGCACCGTCAGGCCGGAGACGGCACGGGTGAGCGCCACGTACAGCCGCCGCAGGCCGGTCCGCTCGTCCGGCTCGCCCGCGACCACCGCGGCCGGCTCGTCCAGCACCACGTAGTCGTACTCCAGGCCCTTGGCCAGCGAGGCCGGGACGAGCGTCAGCCGGGCCTCGGCGCTGGTCTCGGCGCCGGGGGACAGGTACGGCAGGCCGGCCGCGGTCAGCGCCTCGGCGAGCGCCGGGATCCGGGCGTCGGCGGCGATCAGCCCGGTCGAGCCCTCGTGCTCCAGCGCCTCGCGGCAGGCCGCCAGGACGGCGGGCACGGCCTCCCCGTCCGGGCGGCGGCGGATCGTCAGCGAGCCGGGGGCGTCGCGCACGGAGGTCGCCGGGGCCAGGCCCGGGGCGATCGCCGGGAGCAGCCGGGAGGCGTACGCGATGACCTCCTCCGGCACCCGGAAGCCCTTGGTCAGCTCCTCGACGTGGGCGTCCGGCTTGCCCAGGTGGCGCAGCGCGTCCGGCCAGCTCGCCGTCGCCCACGGGGTGGTGCCCTGGGCGAGGTCGCCGAGGACGGTCGCCGAGCCGGTCGTGCAGCGGCGGCCGACCGCGCGGTACTGCATCGGGGAGAGGTCCTGCGCCTCGTCCAGCACCACGTGCCCGAGCGAGGGGGTGCGCTGCACCAGGTCCGTCGCCTCGTCGACCAGGACGGCGTCGGCCTGCGTCCAGCGGGCCGTCTTCACCGAGCGGCCCGGCTTGGGCCACAGCACCGCCTGCTGCTCCTCCGGGGTCAGCACGCCCTCCGCGCAGGCGGACAGGAACTCCGGGTCGGAGAGCAGCCGCAGCACCAGCTTCGCCGGGTCGACCGCCGGCCAGCACTCCTTGGCCACCGCCTTGACCGCGGGGTTGCGGGCCACCGCGTCCTGCACCCGGTCGTCGGGGGCCTCGCCGGACTGTTCCATCTTCAGCAGCACGGTGTGCGCGATCCGCTGCGGCAGGGCGTCCCTGGCGGCGCCGTAGCGCACCTCGCGGCCCTTCAACTCCTCGATGATCTCGGCGAGCTCGTGCACCTGGACGCGCCAGCGGCGGGAGCCGCGGACCACCACGCAGGGCTCGGTGGGCAGCGCGATGCCCGCGCGCACCGCCCGGCGCAGCACCTCGGCCATCCGGGCGTCGCCCTTCAGCCGGGCCGCCTGCGGGTCGTCCTCGCCGCGCACCTCGACGTGCCCGACCAGCTGCTGCACGGTCGCCTGGGCGACGTCCAGCTCGCCCAGGGCCGGGAGCACCTGCTCGATGTAGGAGAGGAAGGCGTTGTTCGGCCCGATCACCAGCGTGCCCGTCCGGGCGAGGCGCTCGCGGTGCGCGTACAGCAGGTACGCGACGCGGTGCAGGCCCACGGCCGTCTTCCCGGTGCCGGGGGCGCCCTGGACGCAGATGGTGCCCGTCACGTCGGAGCGGACGATCTCGTCCTGCTCGGGCTGGATGGTGGCGACGATGTCGCGCATCGGGCCGACGCGGGGCTTCTCGATCTCGGCGGCGAGCAGGGCGGAGGCGGTGTCCGCCTCCGCCGGGTCGCTCAGGTGCTCGTCCTCGTAGGCGGTGAGCTCGCCGGCGGTGTAGCCGAAGCGGCGGCGGCGTTCGACGTCCAGCGGCTCGGTGCGGGTGGCCCGGTAGAACGGCTGGGAGACCGGCGCGCGCCAGTCGATCACCATCGGGTCGCCGTCGGCGTCGTGGACGTGCCGGCGCCCGATGTAGAAGTTCTCGCCGCCTCCTCCTTCGCTCAGCTCCTCGCTGATCGCGTGCAGGTAGTCCAGGCGGCCGAAGAACAGCGGGGTGTGCGAGAGGTCGGCGAGGGCGGCGATCCGGGCCTCGATCTGGTTCTGGAGGACGGCGGCGGACACCCAGGTGCCGGTCACGTCGCGCAGGTCCAGCGACTGGACGTCCTCGCGCATCGCTCGCAGCGCGGACCGGGACGCGGCCAGGTGGTCGCGTTCGCGCTGGAGGGGGTCGGTGGTGGGGGTGGCGGGCACAGCGAACCTTCCCGGCTGCGCCGGAACCGGGCGCAGCGGATCGATGGAGCTCACGGTGGGTACGGCCGACCGGTTGCCGTGCGGTCGGCGCCTCCCCCGGCTGCCTGCGCGACTTCAGCAGGTACCACGGTTCGGGAGGGGGCAGACGGACGATCCTAGACCCGTGCGGCCCGGGGTTCCAGCCCCGCAGGTCCCGGGCCTGCAGGTCCCGGCCCCCGTACGACCCGGAGGACGCGCACCGCGGCGGCACCGCCCCGGGCACCGCCGCGCGCCTGCCGCACGCCCTACAGCACGTCGTCCGCGTCGATGATGCGGTACGCGTAGCCCTGCTCGGCCAGGAAGCGCTGCCGGTGGGCGGCGAAGTCCTGGTCCACGGTGTCCCGGGCGACCACCGAGTAGAAGTGCGCCGAGTGGCCGTCCGCCTTCGGGCGCAGGACGCGGCCCAGGCGCTGGGCCTCCTCCTGGCGGGAGCCGAACGTCCCGGAGACCTGGATGGCCACGGTGGCCTCGGGCAGGTCGATCGAGAAGTTCGCGACCTTGGAGACCACCAGGACGCCGATCTCCTTGTTGCGGAACGCCTCGAACAGCTTCTCGCGCTGGGCGTTGCTGGTCTCGCCCTTGATCACGGGCGCGTCCAGCACCTCGCCGAGCTCGTCCAGCTGGTCGATGTACTGGCCGATGACCAGCGTCTGGTCCTTCTCGTGCTTCTTCACCAGCGCCTCCACCACCCGCCGCTTGGTCGCCGTGGTGGCGCAGAAGCGGTAGCGCTCCTCGGGCTCGGCGGTGGCGTAGGACAGGCGCTCCGAGTCGGTCAGGGTGACCCGCACCTCGCAGCAGTCGGCGGGCGCGATGTAGCCCTGCGCCTCGATCTCCTTCCACGGCGCGTCGAAGCGCTTGGGCCCGATCAGGCTGAACACGTCGCCCTCGCGGCCGTCCTCGCGCACCAGCGTCGCGGTCAGGCCCAGGCGGCGGCGGGCCTGGAGGTCGGCGGTGAACTTGAACACCGGCGCGGGCAGCAGGTGCACCTCGTCGTAGACCACCAGGCCCCAGTTGCGGGCGTCGAACAGTTCCAGGTGCGCGTAGGCGCCCTTCCGCTTGGTGGTCATCACCTGGTAGGTGGCGATGGTGACCGGGCGGATCTCCTTGCGCGTCCCGCTGTACTCGCCGATCTCCTCCTCGGTGAGCGAGGTGCGCTTGACCAGCTCGTGCTTCCACTGGCGGGCCGAGACGGTGTTGGTGACCAGGATCAGCGTCGTCGACTTGGCGTGCGCCATCGCGGCCGCGCCGACCAGCGTCTTGCCGGCGCCGCAGGGCAGCACCACGACGCCCGAGCCGCCGTGCCAGAAGCCCTCGACGGCCTGTGCCTGGTACGGGCGCAGCCGCCAGCCGTCCTCGTCCAGCTCGATCGGGTGCGCCTCGCCGTCCACGTACCCGGCGAAGTCCTCGGCCGGCCAGCCGAGCTTGAGCAGCACCTGCTTGATCTGGCCGCGCTCGGAGGGGTGCACCACCACCGTGTCCGGGTCGACCCGGGCGCCGACCAGCGGGGCGATCTTCTTGGAGCGCAGCACCTCCTCCAGCACCGGCCGGTCGGTGGTGGCGAGCACCAGCCCGTGCGTCGGGTGCTTGAGCAGCTGGAGCCGCCCGTAGCGGCCCATGGTGTCCGCCACGTCCACCAGCAGTGCGTGCGGCACCGGGTAGCGCGAGTACGTCACCAGGGCGTCGACCACCTGCTCGGCGTCGTGCCCCGCCGCCCGCGCGTTCCACAGCCCGAGCGGCGTCACCCGGTACGTGTGCACGTGCTCGGGGGCGCGCTCCAACTCGGCGAACGGCGCGATGACGCGGCGGCACTCGGCGGCCTTGGGGTGATCGATCTCCAGGAGAAGAGTTTTGTCGCTCTGGACGATGAGCGGTCCGTCGTTCACGCGGGGAAGCCCTCCACTGGCTGACAGGCTGGATTGACGCAGACCCTCCAGTGTCGCGCATTGCGCGGCGAACGTGAGCGGGCCCCTTCCAAACGTGATCGGGCTTCTTCCATTCGTACGGGTGACCGCGCCCGCGACCGCGACCGCGCCGGTACCCGCGCCCCGGGCGACGGCTCCGGGTGACCACGGTGCGCATCGCTCGTTGAGCCGGTCATGAAGAAGTCGAAGCGCGTTCTCACCGCTCTCGCCCTGATGGGCACGGCCTTCGCGGCCACCGCCTCGTCCGTCGGCTCCGCGCACGCCCTCGCGGGGATCGGGGAGGGGCCCGGCGGGCTGCTCGCCGCGCCCGGATTCCTGATCGCCGACCAGGTCGGCGGCGGCTCGCTGCCGGTCGGGCAGGGGGAGATCGGCAGCCTGGCGGACAAGGCCGTCAAGGAGAAGATGAAGGAGTCGCAGGGGCACTGAGCCCGGCCCTGCCGCCGGGGTTACTCGTCGAGCTCCGCGACGCCGGTGATGCGGTGCAGGGCGAAGGTGCGGAGCTCGTCGGCGTGGTGGTCGAAGGCGGTGACGAAGCCGCCTTCGACCTTGACCGGGTCGATGATCCGCTGGCTGGCGATGCCCTCGGCGTTGAGGTAGCCGATCCACATCCGTTCGCCGAGCAGGACGGCGGTCTGCAGGGCCGCGAGGGTCTCGGCGGCGGCGGTGCGGGGCAGCTGGCGCGGGTCGGGGGTGGAGTCACGGCGGTTGACGGTGGCGGCGCGGTCGCCGGCCCGGATGGCCTTGATGGCGGCGGCGAGCAGGGTGTCGTCGGGGGTCGGCGGGCCGTCCGGGACGGGCGCGGGGGCGGTGCGGGGCGGGGTGCGGTGGCTGTCCTGGCGGGTGATCAGCACGTCGCCCTCGGCGGACTCGGCGGCCGGGGCGTAGCCCATCGTGCGCAGGGCGGCGAGCAGGACGTCCGGGGCGGCCTGGGCGGCGAGGACGGTGGGGGCGAGCAGCCGCAGCCGCAGGTCGGCGGAGCGGCGGTCGGCGAGGACCTCGTTCAGCAGCGACGGGTCGTCGCAGCGCAGGTAGGAGGAGGCGGCGCCGACCCGCAGGATGCCGTGCCGGCGGGCGACGTCGTCGATCAGGTAGCCGAGCGGCTGCGGGACGGGCGTCCGGGAGTGCTGCTCCAGGAAGGCCCGCAGGTCGGCGGCGGTGCGTCCGGCGTCGAGGGCGCGGCGCACGGACACCGGGGTGAAGCGGTAGACGGTGGCGCCGCCCTTGGACTCGATGTCGGCGCACAGCGCGAGGGCCTGGGCGAGCGGGGTGAGCAGCGGGCCGGGGGCGATCGCGGTGAGGTCCGGTTGCAGGATCACGTGGTCGAGCGGCTGCGGCAGCAGCGGGGCGAGCACCTCGGCCGGGTCGGATTCGGCGGTGAGCAGGGCGCGGGCGGGGGCGGCGAGGGCGCCGCGGCCGGTGACGCCGAGGAGTTCGGCCTCGGCGAGGGTCCAGGCGGTGAGGTCGTCGCGCAGCTCGTGGCCGTCCGGGCCGGTCGGGCCGCCGCGCAGCGGGCGCTGCCAGCGCAGGGTGGGCAGGAGTTCGGCGGCGGTGGCGGGGGTGCCGGGCGGGAGTTCGGCGAGCAGCGCGAGGGTGGCGCGGCGGACGGACGGGGCGAGGGTGCGGTCGAGCTCGGGCCCGAGGGCGGCGCGCGGCTTGCCCTTGCCGTCCGGAGTGCCGGTGAGGGCGGGGACGCGGGTGGCGGCGAGCCAGGCGGCGGCGAGGACGGACCAGCGTTCGGCGGTGTCCCGCTGGAGCCAGCCGTCGTAGGCCGGGGTCGGGGCCCAGCGCTCGTCGGCCTCGCCGTCGGGGGCCAGCAGCCCGGCGGCGTAGGCGAGTTCGAGCCAGAAGGCGGCCTGCTGCTCGGTGGTCTCCAGGGCCTGCGCGGTGCGCTTGAGGTCGCGGATGCCGAGGCCGCCGGCGCGCAGCGTGGGCGGCGGGGTGAGGCCCCAGGTGTCGAGGAGTTCCTCGACGGTCTTGACGGCGGTGTGGGCCTGGCCGGCCGCCGCGCCGTCCACAGCCTGTGGATCGCGCGGGGCGGAGGCCGGGGCGGGCTCGGGCTGGACCGGCTCGACGGCGCGGTGGGTGCGGCCGCCGCGCAGGTGCAGGGCCAGTTCGCGCGGTAGGACGACGCTGCCCGGCCCGCTGGGCAGCAGGAGCCCGCGGGCGAGCAGCCACTCGACGGGGCTCTGCGCGTCCTCGGCGGTGACCGGGCGGGTGGCGTCCGGGACGGTGCCGGTCGGCGGCCCCCAGACCAGCCGCTCCAGCAGCCGCAGCGCGGCCTCGGGGGCGGTGTCGAGCAGCGCCGCGCAGCGGGCGCGGTCGTTCAGCAGGGCGGCGAGCGCGTCGACGGCGGTGACCGGGTCCGGGGTGGCGGGCTGTCCGGCGGAGGCGAGCAGCTGCTGCAGCCGGGCCGGGGACATGCCGACGGTCGCGTCGGAGAGGGTCGGGCCGAGGCCGGTGCGGCCGGGGTTGGCGGCCGTCGGGGCGAGTGCCTCGCGGACGGCGAGGACCAGCCGCAGGCCGTTGTCCGGGCCCCAGAGCAGGGACCGGTCGCGCAGGGTGGCGATGGCCCGGGGGAGGGCGGCGGCGACGGCGGACCGGTCGGCGGGCGTCAGCGGGGTCGCGCCGGGGTGCGGCTTGACCTTGGCCGGGCCGGTCAGCAGGGTGCGGACGGTGGCCAGGCCGGTGCCGTCCGGGGCGGTGGCCAGGACCTCGGCGACCTGCAGGGTGAAGCGGTCCAGGCGCTCCAGGGCGCGCAGCGCCGAGGCGCGGGAGGAGAGCCGGGCGGACAGCTGGGTGAGGTCGCCGGGGACGGGGTTGAGCAGGTCGGGGCGGGAGCGGAGCAGGGCGGCGAGCGCGTCGTCGGGGCGGGCGCGCAACTCCTCGGCGAGGGTGCGGGGGCCGGCGGCGGACCTGCCCTGGCGTTGAGGGCCCTGCTGTGTGGTCATTCGACCTAGGTTAGTCGGGCGGGCGGACGGCGGGGTGTCCGTGCGGCGGCCCGTGGTGGACCGGCCCTCAGGACTCGCGTGGGCGGGGGCGGGGTGGGTAGCGTCACGGCCGAGGGTGGTTCGGTGGGCCGGGGTTCGGGCGCGAGGCGGGGTGTCGGTGATGACGGACGGCGAGTGGTGGCGCAGGAGCGGGCCGTGGAGCGGCCGTTCGGGGGGCGGGGCGGGGGCCTCCGGCGGGTCTGCCGGGGCCGGTGCTGCCGGTGACAGGGGCGGTTCGGGCGGTCCGGGTGCGTCGGGTGGGTCCGGGGCCTCCGGTCCGTCCGGCGCCTCCGACGGGGACAGCGTGTACGACACGGCGGCGCCGGGCGGCGGGATTCCGTCGGTGCCGCTGGATCCGCCCCGGACGCCGCGCGCCCCGGGGGCCGGGGCGCCGCCCGTACAGCTGGACAAGTCGCGTTTCGACGGGCCCGAGGACGATTCGGACTCCATCCCGCCGCCCCAGGTGTACAGCTCCGGCGCGAACGGCTGGGACCTGGTGCTGCTCAACTTCTCGGACTCGCCGCAGGCTCCGTCGAAGCCGATCCCCGAGCAGCGCGCCGGGGGCGGGGTGGGTGCGGCGGGCGCGCAGGCTGCCGATCCGGCGGGAGCTGCGGCGGGGGCGGCTGCGGCGGTTGCGGCGGCTTCGGGGAAGGGGAAGAAGCAGCGCAAGGCCAAGGGGAGGGCGGCCGCCGCGGGGAAGGCGAAGGCGCAGCCGGCCGCCCCCGCCGGCCAGGCCGGTGCCGATGCGGGCGCAAGTGCGGGTGCGGGCGCAAGTGCGGGTGCGGGCGTCGGGGCTCGGCGGCCGTCCCTGCTGGTGCTCCTCTCCTGCGGGCTGCTGATCGGCGGCGCCGCCATGAGCTTCTTCCCGGCGATGCTGGTGGGCTGGGCCCTCGGCTACCTGTCCCGCCAACTCTCCGATCTGATGCGCAAGTTCGTCATCCTCGGGATCCCGCTGATCACGATGAGCGCGGCCACCCTGCACGCCATGCAGGCCAAGCCGGGCGCCCAGGGCGGCGCGGGCGTGCAGGCCGGTGCGCAGTTCAGCCAGATCAGCTGGTCGGCGGCCCCGGGCGTGCTGCGCCTGTCGGCGGTGCTGTCGGCGGTGGTGCTGCTGCTGTTGAGCCTGCGCCGTCGCCCGCCGCAGCAGGGCTGAGGCCCGGGACGAGGGCGGCGAAGCCGGTGCAGAGCAGTCGGATGCTCTGGGTGAACTTCTCGTCCTGGCTGATCCGGGGGATCAACTCGCCCATGATCAGCGGGAACTGCGCGCACAGGTCGGCGTAGAGCTCGGCGCTGACGGGTGGTGGGGTCGGTGGCTGGTTCTGTTCCTGGAGGACGAAGCCGGTGACGTGGCTGAGCAGGATGTCGGCGGCGATGCCGCAGTGGACGGTGGGCAGGCCGGCGTCGAGGAGGGTGCGCAGCAGGCGTTCCATCAGGGAGAGGCCGCCGGAGCTGAGGACGCCGGGGCTCTCGGCGAGGAGCAGTGCGCCGCCGGGGTGTTGCCGGATGCTGCGGCGCAGGGTGGTGGCCTGGGCCTCGACCCGGTCCCGCCAGGTGGCGTCGGGGGGGAGGGCGGCGAGGGCTCCGGTGCCGGTGTCGTAGGCCTGTCGGCAGACGCGGTCGGCCATCAGGGTGAGCAACTCGTCCTTGCCGCGCACGTGGTAGTAGAGGCTGCCGGCGTGGGCGTCGAGGCGGTCGGCGACCTGGCGCATGGACAGGTTGTGGTAGCCGACCTCCGCGAAGACGGCCATGCCCGCATCGACGATGCGCTCCTTGGTGAGCTTCATCGCTCCACCGTACAACGTTTTCCAACACCGTTCGAAAGCTGTGCTAGCTTTGCCCTGCCCGGTTTTCGAACGGTGTTGGAATGCAATGGGGGAGGGGCAGTCATGGGGGCGATCCTGTTCAACGTGACCACGGCCGCGCTGATGGTCATGATGGTCAACTGCGGGCTCGGCGTGGTCGGCCGGGACACGCTGCGGGGGCGGCCGATCCCGTGGGCGGCAGTCGCCCTGACCACGCTCGCCGTCGGCGGCGTGCTGCTCCAGCTGCTCTGGTCCGGCGCCATGGACGCGCTCGACGCCGACCCCGCCAAGTCCGGCTGGTGGCGCGAGTTCACCTCGGTCTTCCTGCAGAACGGCGGCCTCGGCGGCGGCCTGTGGAACCTCGCCACCCTCGCCGCCGTCGCCGCGCTCGCCCAGTGGTACTGGGGCGGCCCGCTCACCCTCGCCTTCTTCCTCGCGGGCGTCCTGCTGCCCGGCCGGATCGACGACCTGCTCGGCTTCGGCGACGGCCCCAGCACCGACCCCCGCAACTTCGCCGGCAGCTCCGGCGCCACCTACTTCCTCGGCGCCACCCTGGCCCTCGCCTTCCTCGCCCGCACCCGCCTGCCCAAGGAACGCGCCCTGGCCGTCGGCGTCCCGGTGCTGGGCCTCGCCATGTGGCTCGCCCAGGACAACGGGCACGGCCTGGTGGCGGTCTACGGCTTCGCCCTCGGCGCGGCGGCCTGGGCGGTCCGCGGCCGGCTGGCGCGACGGTAGTCGGGGCCGCCGCGATCCGACCCGCAGGGCTGGGCGATCCGGCCCGGTGGGTCGGATCGCTTGGCCCTGCTTGGCCCGGCGGCGGATCGCCCAGCCCCTCAGTCCCTCAGTCCCTCAGCCCCTCAGTCCCTCAGTCCCTCAGTCCCTCGGTCCGGCGGCGCGGTGCGCCCCAGCCGCTCAGCGGGCGAAGCCCGCCAGCAGCTCCCGCGGGTCGAAGGTCACCCGGATCCGGGTGATCCGCCCGTTCTCCACGTGGCTCCAGTTCGCCGTCGGCGCCGGCGGTGCGACGCTCGTGTGCAGGTCGAACCAGGTGATCACGTCGTCCCCCTCGACCACCCGGGCGTGCACCTCGATCTTCTCCAGGACCTGCCCGAGCCCCTTCAGCCCGGCCAGGGCGTTCTCCACCCCCGACACCGTGGCCAGCGGCCCCACGAAGTCGACGTCCTCCGCCAGCAGCCCCCGCAGCGTCTCGAAGTCGCCCGCCTGCCAGGCCGCGAAGTAGGTCTCGGAAATCTCACGCGCAGTCTTCGTCGTCGTCATGCCTCCATCCTCCCGAGCACTCCGCCATCCGTCCAACAGATGGATCAGATCCCAGCTATCATCGTTGGTTATGGAGATGCACCAGCTGCGCTACTTCGCGGCCGTCGTCGACGAGGGCTCCTTCACCGCCGCCGCGACCCGCCTGCACGTGAGCCAGTCCGGCATCAGCACCCAGGTCGGCAAGCTGGAACGCGAGTTGGGCCAGCTGCTCCTCGACCGTTCCGGCCGCCGGGTCCGCCTCACCCCCGCCGGCGAGGCCGTCCTGCCGCTGGCCAAGGACGCCCTCGCCACGCTCGAAGCCATCCAGCACACCGCCGCCGAGTTCGCCGACGCCGTCCGCGGCCGTGTCCGGCTCGGGATGATCATGGGGTGCGCGATCCCGCCGTTCCTCGACGTCGTCGCCGACCTCGGCCGCACCCACCCCGGCATCGAACTGAGCCTGCACGAGGGCCACTCCGAGCTGCTCCAGGCGCAGGTCCTCTCCGGCGCCCTCGACCTGGCGCTGATCGGTTTCGCCAAGGAGGCCGCCCCCGGCCTGGACGTCACCGTCGTCGTCGACGAGCCGATCGCCGCCATCGTCCCCGCCGGCCACCGCCTGGACCGCCCCTCCCTCCGGCTCGCCGACCTCGCGTCCGAGAAGATCCTCTGCCTCTCCCCGGGCACCGGCATCCGCGCCGCCTACGAGCACTCCTGCCTGCAACTCGGCCTCGAACCGCGGGTGGACATCGACGCCAGCTCCCCGGCCACGCTGTTCCGGCTCGCCCAGCGCGGGGCCGGCGTCGCCGTCCTCAGCCCCTCCTCCGCCGCCGGCGAGGGCCTCCGGACCGTCCCCGTCGCCGATGCGCCGGTCCGGGCCCGCCTCGGCCTGGTCGCCCGACCCGGCCAGCACTCGCCGGCCGTGCGCCTGCTGCACGCCCGGCTCCGCGCGTCCCTGCGGGCGACGGGCTGAGGGCCTGACCGGCTGACCGGCTGACCGGCTAACCGGTTGAGCGCTCAGCCGCTCAGCCGCTCAGCCGCTCAGCCGCTCAGCCGCTCAGGCGTTCCAGCGCGGATCGCGCCCGGAGGCGGCCAGCGCGCGGTCCAGCGCCGGGGCGCCGTCCGGCACCGCCACCGGGGTGGCGAACCCGCCGTACTGGCGGTACAGCTCGGCGTTCTCCCCGACGACCTCCAGCACCAGCTGCGCGAGCTCCTCGTCGATCCCGATCCGACCGCCGGTCGCCCGGGCGACGTCCCAGCCGTGCAGGACGAGCTCCGCGATCAGCATCCGGGCGACGCCCTCCGCCGGTGCCGGGGAGCCGCCGAGGTCGACGTCCCCCTCCCAGGCGGCCGGGTCGGCCCAGGCCGCGACGGCGCGGTCCAGCTGGGCCGCGTAGGCGGCGGGCCAGCCGGGGTCGGCGGTGAAGTCGTGGTCGACCAGCGCCTTGGGCAGTTCGGTGCGGCGGGCCCGGTGCTCCAGGCCGTGCGAGGTGTAGAGCACCCAGTGGTTGACGAGCGCGCGGGTGTCGAAGTCCGTGCAGGGTGTCGGGCCGTCCAGCGGGTGGTCCGCCGGGACGCCGTCGGCGACGCGTGCGGCGGCCGCGGCGGCGCGGGCCAGCAGGGGGTGCAGGGGGTGCGGCGGGTGGGTGTCCGGGGTGGGGTGATCGTTCATGCCCCGATCCTGCGCCGGTCGGGGCTGCCGGGTCTTGAAGAAACGCGACGGTCGGCGCCCTGACCAGGAGCGTCGGGCCGGGGCTCGCGGCGGCCCGCCCCGACGACGGCGAACCCTTCAAAATAGGCAGGCAGACTGCTAATATTCAGCAGGCAGCCTGCTCATCTCCGCCGGGATCTCCCCAGCAGGCCCCGCCCCGTCGCAGAGGTCCCGGAGGAAGCGGAAGGAACCCGGCATGCCTCTCCCCGGCGACACCCGCACCCCGCGGCAGACGACCCCGGCGCCCGCCGGAAACCCCTTCGGCCCGCGCTTCGTGGTCCCGCTGTACCTGGGGGCCTCGCTCAACCCGGTCAACAGCTCGATCATCGCGACCGCGCTGGTGGCCATCGCGGCCGCCCTGCACCTCCCCGTCGGGGACACCGCGGTCCTGATCTCCTGCCTGTACCTCACCAGCGCGCTGGCCCAGCCCGCCGCCGGGCGGCTCGCCGAGGAGTTCGGGCCCCGGCGGATCTTCATCGCCGGCATCGTGCTCGTCTTCGCGGCCGGAATCGTCGGCACGCTGGCCCACTCGATGGCCGCCCTGATCGCGGCCCGGGTGCTGATCGGCGCGGGCACCTCGGCCGGCTACCCGGCCGCGATGCTGCTGATCCGCCGCCGCGCCGAACAGGCCGGCTACCAGGCCCCGCCGCGCGGGGTGCTCGGCGGCCTGGCGATCACCGGCGCCGCCACCGTCGCCGTCGGCCCCGCCCTCGGCGGGCTGCTGGTGGGCTGGTTCGGCTGGCAGACCGCCTTCTGGATCAACATTCCGGTCGCCGCCGTCGCCCTGGTCCTGGCGGTGGTCGGGATCGCGTCGGACCCCGACCCGGTGCGCCCCGGTTCACCCCGCGCCCTCGCCTCCCGCCTCGACCTGCCCGGCATGCTGGGCTTCGGTGGTTCGCTGACCGCCCTGATGGTCTTCCTCTCCGCCCTGCCGCGCCCGGACTGGCCCGCGCTCGCCGCCGCCCTCGTCCTCGCCGCCGTGCTGGTCGGCTGGGAACTGCGCGCCGCCCACCCGTTCCTCGACGTCCGGCTGCTCGCCTCCAACGGGGCCCTGACCCGCACCTACGTGCGCAACGGCCTGACGCTGATGGGGACGTACGTGATCCTCTACGGGCTCACCCAGTGGCTGGAAGCGGCCCGCGGGCTGTCCGCCTACCAGGCCGGCCTGGCGCTGATGCCGATGGGCGTCCTGAGCGCCGTGGCCGCCCGGGTGGTGGCACGACGGACGGGCGTGCGGTTGCCGTTGATCGTCTGCTCGGTGCTGCTGCTGTTCGGCGCCGTGGCCGTGCTGTTCGTGGGCGGCGGCACCCCGATGGCGGCGGTCGTCGCCGTCAGCGCGGTGTTCGGACTGACCTCCGGCGCCGGGACGGTCGCCAACCAGACCGTCCTCTACCAGGAGGCCCCCGCCGCCACGGTCGGCACCGCCTCCGGACTGCTGCGCACCTTCGGCTACCTCGGCTCCATCGCCTCGGCGGCGATCACCGGCACCGCCTTCCACGACCGGGTGGACGACGGCGGCCTGCACTCCATCGCCTGGGTGCTGGTCGCGATCTCCGCCCTCCTCCTCGTCCTGACCGTCTGCGACCGCCGACTCGCCGAGTCCTAGGACCGGACAGGACCTAGCCACCGCAGGCGAACCGGACAGGGGCTAGCTGTCCGCCAGGCGGTTCATGATCTCGGCGGCCCGGTCGAGCGTCTTGCGCTCGCCGGCCCGGAGGGTGGAGCCGATCACCTCGGCCAGCCACGCCTCCCGCGCCGCCGGGATCCGCTCGCACAGGTCGGCTCCGGCCGGGGTCGCGCTGAAGAGGGACTTGCGCCCGTCGTTCGGGTCCTTGGCGGCGCTGACCAGGCCGCCGGCCCGCAGCGCGGCCACGGTCTCCGCCATGGACTGGCGGCGCACGTGCTCGGCCTGGGCGAGTTCGGTCACGGTCGCCGGGCCCTGCTGCACGACGCGGTGCAGGGTGGTCAGGTGCGACCAGTTCCACGGCAGGTCGTCGATCGGGGCCTCGGTGCGCAGCCGTGCCCGCAGCCGCGTCATCGCGCGCATCAGCTCGACGGCGGTGTCCTCGGGCGGGGCCGGTTCGCTACTCACCGTGCCAGCTTATGGCAGGGTGCGGCCGCCCCGACCGGCGCCGGAACCCGGGCGTCGCGGGCCCGGAGAGTCCATACCGGACAAGGCCTAGCCTGGCGGGTATGGACTCTCCCGACCTCGGACGCGGCGTGCTCCACCCCGCCCGCGCGGCGGAGGCGATCAGGGTGGAGCGGCGCGCGCCCGCCCCCGCCGTGGCGCGCTTCGTCGAGTTCTACTGGCTGGTCCGCTGGGACCTGCGCGGCCGGCCCCCGTACGAGCAGAAGGTGCTCGCCCACCCGAACGTGCACCTGGTCTTCGAGGCCCCGAGGGCCCGCGTCTACGGGGTCGACCGGTCGCTCTTCGTCCGCCGCCTGGAGGGCGCCGGGCACGTGCTGGGAGTGAAGTTCCGGCCGGGCGCGTTCCGTTCGTTCGCCGGGCACCCGGTGGCCGGGCTCGCGGACCGGTCGGTGCCCGCGGCCGCCTACTTCGGCCCCGAGGCGGACCGGCTCAACGAGGACGTGCTCGGTGAACGGCCGCGGGACCAGGCCGCCCTCGCGGACGCCTTCCTGCTGCCCCGGCTGCCCGCGCCCGACCCGGTCGCGCAGGAGGTCGCCGCCATGGTGGAGCGGATCACCGGCACCCCCGACCTGTGCCGGGTCGACGACCTGGCGCGGGAGCTGGGCCTCACCGTCCGCCGGCTCCAGCGGCTGTTCGCCGAGTACGTCGGGGCCTCCCCGAAGTGGGTGCTGCGCCGCGCCCGCCTCCACGAGGCCGCCGAACGCGCCGACGCGGGCGGCGGGTTGGACCTGGCGGCGCTCGCGGCCGAACTCGGGTACGCGGATCAGGCCCATCTCACCCGCGACTTCACGGCCGCCGTCGGCACCTCCCCGGCCCGCTACGCCGACGCCGCGCGGTGGGTCACGCCTCCAGGAAGCGCTGCAGCTCGGCCAGCATGAAGTTGGCGCCGGTGTACCCGATCCCCTGGAACCACAGCTGGTCGTCCACCGGGAACGCCCGGTGCGCCTTGACCGCCCCCAGCGCCTGCCAGCCCGGGCTCTCCAGCGCGGCGTCGGTGCCGGCCAGGGCCGGGTCGCCGGAGGTGGCGTACAGCAGCAGGTCGCCGTCCGCCTTCGCGATCTGGTCCAGCGGGATCTCGACGTCGGACTGGTCGACGTTCTGTGCGTCCGGCCGCCCCACCTGGGCGTCCGACAGCACGATCCCGGGGAAGCTCTGCTTCCCGAACAGCCGGATCCCGCCGCCCTCCACGAACCGCACCAGGCTCACCTTCCGGCCGGACGCCTTCGCCGCCGACAGGGCCTGCACCACCTGGTTGGCGTGCCGCTGGTACGAGGAGACGAAGGCCGCCGCCGCGGCCTCCCGGCTCAACGCCTGGGCGTGCACCTGGAAGTCGGCCTTCCACGGCGCGCCGGTGGTCTGGGTGAGTACGGTCGGCGCGATCTCCCGCAGTTGGTCGTAGCGGTCGCCGTCGCGCGCCTGGTTGGAGAGGATCAGGTCCGGCCGCAGCGCCCGGATCGCGACCAGGTCCGGGGCGCCGGCCAGGCCGACCCGGTGGATCCCGGCGACCCGGGAGGCCGGCCAGTAGCCCGGGAACCGGATGTCGGCGGCCGGCAGCGCGGCGCCGACCGGGGTGATGCCGAGGGTCAGCGCCGAGTCCAGCACGTCCGTGTCGAGGACGACCACTCGCAGCGGCTCGCCCGGCACCAGCACCGGCCCGGTGGCCGTGTCCACCGTGACCGGCGGCACCGGGGTGGGCGAGGCGGCCGCGCCCAGGCCGTCGGCGGTCGGCGGCGCCGGCCGCCGGGTGGTGCAGGCCGCGAGCGCGGCACCGCCGAGACCGGCGAGGAACGAACGGCGGGCGATCCGGTGCATCGGCGGTCCTCAGGCGGTGAGGCTTCGGGGGCGCGCCGATTATGTCCGGTTTGGTGTGGAATTGCCGTCAGGCGTCCACGGCCGCCGCCCACGGGGCCCCCGGAACGACCAACGGCGTACCCGTCACCGGGTCCGGCACCACCACCGACTCCAGCCCGAACACCTCCCGCACCAGCTCCGCCGTCACCACCTCGGTCGGCGCGCCCTGCGCCACCACCCGGCCGTCCCGCATCGCCACCAGGTGGTCCGCGTACCGGGCCGCCTGGTTGAGGTCGTGCAGCACCGCCACCACCGTGCGGCCGCGCTCGACGTTCAGCCGGCGGACCAGGTCCAGCACCTCCACCTGGTGCGCGATGTCCAGGTAGGTGGTCGGTTCGTCCAGCAGCAGGATGTCCGTGCCCTGCGCCAGCGCCATCGCGATCCACGCCCGCTGCCGCTGGCCGCCGGACAGCTCGTCCATGCTGCGCTCGGCCAGCTCCGCCGTGGACGTCCGCTCCAGGGCCTCCGTCACCGCCGCCTCGTCCTCCGGCGACCACTGCTGCCACCAGCTCTGGTGCGGCTGGCGGCCCCGCGAGACCAGGTCCGCCACCGAGATGCCCTCCGGCGCCGTCGGCGACTGCGGCAGCAGCCCCAGCCGCTGGGCGATCCGCTTCGTCGGGATCCGCGCCAGCTCCTCGCCGTCCAGCAGCACCGCGCCCCGGACCGGCTTCAGCAGGCGCCCCAGGGCCCGCAGCAGCGTCGACTTGCCGCAGGCGTTCGGGCCGACGATCACCGTCACCCGCCCGTCCGGGATGCCGACGTCCAGGCCCTCGACGACCGTGCGCGCCTCGTAGGCCAGGGTGAGGCCCTGGGCCTCCAGTCGGTGAGCGGACATCAGGAACCTCCACGACGGATGGGGGTACCCCCGAACGGAGTTCGGGGGAGGATCAGCAGCCACATCAAGTACGGCGCGCCGACCATGCCGGTCACCACGCCCACCGGCAGTTCGGTCGGCGCCATCAGCCGCCGGGCGATCAGATCGGCCAGCACGACCACCAGCGCGCCCGTCAGCGCCGAGCAGAACAGCGGGACCTGCGCGGACCGGACCAGCCGCAGCGCGATCTGCGGCGCCATCAGCGCCACGAAGTCCACCGGCCCGGCGGCGCCCGCCGCGCACGAGGCCAGCACGATGCCCAGCAGCGCCATGCCGAGGCGGATCCGGTCCAGCCGCAGGCCCAGGCCGACGGCCGTCGCGTCGTCGAAGGAGATCGAGCGCTGCGCCCGCGCCGCCCACAAGGCGACGGGCACGGCGGCGAGCAGCACCCAGGCCAGCCAGCCGGCCTGGTTGTAGCCGGCGCCGTTCAGGCTGCCCGTCATCCAGACCTTCGCGGCCTGCGCCTGGAAGCCGTCGCCCTTGGTCAGGAACACGGAGGTCAGCGAGGACAGGGCCACGCTGATCCCGATCCCGATCAGCACGAAGCGCTGCGCGTGCAGGCCGCGCCGCCATGCCAGCGCGTACACCAGCAGCCCGGCCACCAGCCCGCCCGCGACCGCCGCGTACGGGGCCTGACCGGTCGAGCCGACCACGCCGTACGCCATCAGCCCGACGACGGTGGCGGTCGCGCCCCAGGTCACGCCCACCACGTCGGGGCTGGCCAGCGGATTGCGGGCGACGGTCTGGATCAGCGCCCCGGCCAGCCCCAGCGCCGTGCCGACCAGCAGGCCCACGACCACCCGGGGCAGCCGGAACTCGCCGACCACCAGCTCGTGCGGGCTCGGCTGCCCGAGCACCACCTTCACCACCTCGACCGGCGACACGGCCGACTCGCCCAGGCAGAGCGAGGCGACGACCGTCCCGGCCAGCGCGACCAGCAGGCCCAGCGCCACCACCGCCGACCGGCGGTGCAGCAGCACGGACGCCCGCCCGGCCCGCAGCACGGCGTACCCGCGCGGGGAGACGGCGCCGCGCCCGACGGTTCGCCCGCCCTGCGCGCTCATGACGCGACCACCTTCCGGCGGCGCACCAGCGCGACCAGGACCGGGACGCCGACGAGCGCCGTCATCACGCCCGCCGGGACCTCCGACGGCGGGAAGAGGACCCGCCCCAGGGTGTCGGCGAGCAGCAGCAGGGCCGGGCCGAGGACGGCGGAGAAGGCGAGCACCCAGCGGTGGTCCGCGCCGGCGACGGCCCGCGCCGTGTGCGGGACGGCGAGGCCGACGAAGGCGATCGGCCCGGCGGCCGCGACGGCCGAGCCGGTCAGCACCGTCGCGCCGAGCGCGCCGACCGCCCGGACCAGGCCGGTCTTGGCACCGAGGCCCTTGGCGGTGTCCTCGCCGAGCGCGAGCGCGTCCAGGCCGCGGGCCACCGCGACCACCAGCACCGTGCCGACGGCGAGGAACGGCAGCAGCTGCCAGGCCACGTCCGAGGTCCGCCCGGAGAGCGAGCCGACGTGCCAGAAGCGGAACTGGTCCATGGTGGCCGCGTCGGTCGTCAGCACCATGGTGTTGAGCGAGGCGATGAACGCGGACATCGCCGAGCCGGCCAGCGCCAGCTTGATCGGCGTGGCCCCGCCCCGGCCGCGCCCGGCCAGGCCGTACACGAGCACGGTGGCGATCACGGCGCCCGCGAAGCCGAACCAGACGTAGCCGGTGAGGGTGGAGACGCCGAAGCCGGAGATGGCGAGGACCACGCCGGCCGCCGCGCCCTGGGAGACGCCGAGGATGCCGGGGTCGGCGATCGGGTTGCGGGTGAGGCCCTGCATGACGGCCCCGGCGAGGCCGAGCGCCGCGCCGACGGCCAGCCCGACGACGGTGCGCGGCACCCGCAGCTCGCGGACGACGACGGCGTTGGCCGTGTCGCCGCCGTGCAGCAGGGCGTCGAGGGTGTCGCCGAAGGGGATGGTGCGGCTGCCGACCGCCAGGCTCAGCAGCACCGCGGCGGCCAGGACGGCCAGCGCGGCGGCGAGCCACAGTATTCGGCGGCGCGCTGTCCGTCGCGCGCCGGGTGGCGCGGTGGTGTCGGTCATGGGCCCTCTCCGCAGACAACTCAGGTAAACCTAAGTTCCCGTCGGAAGCCGGGGCAAATTGCCCCGGCTCCCCGAACCGCCCGTTGGATAGCCTGGCGGCATGCCCGAGACCCGCACCGCCCCGCTCACCGTCGGCTTCGACCTCGACATGACGCTGCTGGACACCCGGCCGGGGATCCACGCCACCTACCTGGCGCTCGCGGCCGAGACCGGCGCCCGCATCGACGCCGACCTGGTGGTCACCCGGCTCGGCCCGCCGCTGCTGGACGAGATCCGCAACTGGTTCCCGGAGGACGAGGTGGAGCGCGCCGCCACCCGCTACCGCGAGCTCTACCGCGACCTCGCCTTCGCCCCGACCGTCGCCCTCCCCGGCGCGCACGCCGCCGTCGAGGCGGTCCGCGACCACGGCGGCCGGGTCGCGGTGATCACCGGCAAGTACGAGCCGAACGCCCGCCTCCACCTGGAGCACGCCGGGCTGCACGCGGACGCGCTGGTCGGCGACCTCTGGGCGGAGACCAAGGGCGAGGCGCTGCGCGAGTACGGCGCGAGCGTCTACGTCGGCGACCACCTCGGCGACATCCGGGGCGCCCGGCACGCGGACGCCGTCGCGGTGTGCGTGGCCACCGGCCCGTACAGCGCGGACGAACTGCGCGCGGCCGGGGCGGACGTGGTGCTGGCGGACCTCACCGGGTTCCCGGCCTGGCTCGACGCCCACCTGGCCGGCTGAGCCGCGGCCCCGGGGCACGCCCTGGGGCCGGGTCCCGGGGCCGCGTTCTAGGACGCGGCCGCGGACTCCACCCGGCGGCGCTGGGCCCGCGCGTTCAGGAACAGCCCGGTCAGCGCGGCCAGGAAGCCCGCCGGCATCAGCATGCTCAGCCAGTACGCGGCCGTCGGCAGCGGCGTCAGGTGCAGGAACAGCGGGACGAAGGTGACCAGGGTGGCGAGCGCGCCCAGACCGAAGACGATCGTCCCGGCCTTGACGTACACGTCGCCGGGGTCGGCGCTCTGGCTGCTCACGTCTGCTCGCTCCTCGGGGCTGGTCGGGCGGTCGGTCCAGTCTGGCAGAGCGGCCGCCGGGCCCCGTCACCGGCGCGGTCCGGTCACGTTGCGCAGTTTCTCGGAAGCTGAACGTTTTGATCCCTGCTGGGCGGGGGTATGCAGGGGGTGCCGAGGGGTGCGACACGTGCGCCCCGTTTCCTCAGACCCGGGGGTGTGAGCCGATGGACCGTGCTGAGCCGCGCCCCGGCTGTGCCAGTACCGGGTCGCCCGTGATCGCGAGAACGCCGCGCCCGTACCGCCCCCAACGGGCCTTGGAACGCGGATCTTTCGCGGAACGCGGATGAGGCAGTGACGGACCGTTAGTCTGCTCCTGACAGCGTGCTGACCATGAGCGCCCGCGGGCGCCGAGCCGAGGTCGGCTGCCTTCCCCACCACCCAGTGATCCCCGGCCAGGGCCGGGATCCCTCACACCCATTCGAGGACTGTCGAGATGCCCACCGGCCAGGTCAAGTGGTTCAACGAGACGAAGGGCTTCGGCTTCCTGTCACGCGACGACGGCGGCGACGTCTTCGTCCACACCAAGGCGCTGCCCGCCGGTGTCACCGTGCTGAAGCCGGGCCAGCGGGTCGAGTTCGGCGTGGTCGCCGGCCACCGCGGCGACCAGGCGATGGCCGTGCAACTGCTGGACGCACTGCCGTCGGTGGCCGCCGCCCAGCGCAAGAGCGCCGACGACATGGCGCCGATCGTCCAGGACCTGATCACCACGCTGGACGCGGTGCTGCCGGGCCTCCAGCACGGCCGCTACCCGGCCAAGGCGACCGGCCAGAAGCTGGCCGGCCTGCTGCGCGCGGTGGCCGACCAGTTCGACGTCTGACCGAGGGGGATCAGAACGCCAGCGCACCCGGGTCGAGCGGGGGCACCAGCCCCTCCGCGGCGGCCCGGGTGAGCAGCGCGCGGACGGCCGCGTAGCCCTCCTCGCCGAGGTCCGCGGTGAACTCGTTCACGTACAGGGCGATGTGCTGGTCGGCGACGGCCGGGTCCATCTCCTGGGCGTGCGCCAGCACGTACTCCCGGCTGGCGCCCGGGTCCGCCCAGGCCTGCCGGACGGAGGCGCGGACGGCGTCGGTGAGCGCGCGCAGCCGTTCGGCGCCGAGCGAGCGCCGGGCGACGATCGCGCCGAGCGGGATCGGCAGGCCGGTCTCCTGCTCCCAGGCCTCGCCCATGTCGGCCAGGCTGTGCAGGCCGTACTGCCGGTACGTGAACCGGGCCTCGTGGATCACCAGGCCGGCGTCCACCCGGCCGTCCCGGACGGCGGGCATGATCTCGTGGAACGGCAGGACGACGATCTCGCCGAAGCCGCCCGGCACCGCCTTCGCGGCCCAGAGCCGGAACAGCAGGTAGGCGGTGGAGCGTTCGGACGGCACCGCCACCGTCTTCCCGGTGAGGTCCGCGGGGGCGTCCGTGCCCGGCCGGGTGAGCACCAGCGGGCCGCAGCCGCGCCCGAGCGCGCCGCCGCAGGGCAGCAGGGTGTACTCGTCCAGGACCCAGGGCAGCGCGCCGTAGCTGATCTTCAGGACGTCCAGTTCGCCGCGCTCGGCCAGGCCGTTGGTGACGTCGATGTCCGCGAAGGTCACCTCGGGGGCGTCCGCCCCGGGCACCAGGCCGTGCGCCCAGGCGTGGAAGACGAAGGTGTCGTTCGGGCAGGGCGAGTACGCGATGCTCAGCCGTTCAGCCACGGCCGGCCTCCTCGATCAGTTCGTGGACGGGCAGTGCGGCGAAGGCCCGCTCCAGGGCGGCCAGCGCCTCGCCGATCCGCCAGGCGGCCCGGTCGCGCGGGCCGACCGGGTTGGAGACGGTCCGCAGTTCGAGCACCGGCACGCCGTACCGGGCGGCGGCCTCGGCCACGCCGAAGCCCTCCATCGCCTCGGCCAGGGCGCCCGGGTGGCGGGCGGCCAGTGCGGCGGCCCGCTCGGCGCTGCCGGTGACGGTGGAGACGGTCAGCACCGGGCCGGTGGCGGCGCCCAGGGCCCGGGCGGCCAGCGCGACGGCGGCCGGGGGAGGGTTGTGCCGGACGGTGCCGAAGCCCAGTTCGGTGACGTCGGCGAAGCCCTCGGGGGTCTCGGCGCCGAGGTCGGCGGTGACGATCGCGTCGGCCAGCACGGTGGTGCCGACCGGGGCGTGCGGGGCGAACCCGCCGGCGATCCCGGCCGAGACGACCAGGCCGTAGCGGCCCCCCGAGGCCGTCTGCGCGCCCAGCGCGGCGGAGGCGGCGGCCGCGGCGGCCGCCGGGCCGACCCCGCCCGCCAGGACGTCCACCGGGGCGCCCGCGGCCCGGTGCAGCGCACCGCCGGGCAGCGGCAGCACGGTGGCCGGGCCGGGCAGGCCGCGCAGGACGGCCTCGGCCTCGGCGGGCACCGCGACGACGACGAGCAGCCGGGCCCGGTCGGGGCCCGACTGCTCGCTGCGCTCGTCCGCGACGGCGTGTGCGGTCATCGCGGGAACGTCAGCTGTCCTGGGTGTTCAGCTGGAAGTACCAGACGGCGACCGGGTTGTCCGAGTTCTTGTCGCCCTCGACCACGGTGACCAGGGTCTTGCCGGAGGCGTTCAGCACCTGGCTCGCCGGCTGGGAGCCGGAGAAGGTCGGGCCCTTGGCGTAGGAGAACAGGCTGAAGCGCCCGCCCTGGCCCTGCGAGCCGCCGTTGGTGAAGGCCCACCAGCCCGTGTCGGCCACGTTCGGGGAGACACCGACGCCGACCCGGTCGCTCACCACGACGTCGGAGGTCGGGAGGGTGCCCTCCGCGAGGGCCTGGGTGGCCTTCTGCTGGCACTCCTGCTGCAGGTCCTCCGTGATCGGGCTGCCGCCGTTGAAGCACAGCGGGTCCGCGACGATCGAGGAGTTGCCGACCGTCAGGGTCGCGCGGTGGGAGCTGTGCTCGGTCTGGCCGCTCGCGATGGCGACGGACGTGCCGACCGTGGCAGCACCGACCACGACGACGGCGCCGAGGGCGGCGATGGCACGGGTATTGAGGCTCATGCGTCAGAATCTACCGGGCTTCGCCGATCACGCTACGCGGGGGTCGGCCACCGCGTGTTGCCCATGCCGGTTCAGGCCACCCTGGGCGCCGCCGGGTGCCGCCGCAGGCCCACCCGGAACAGCGTGCGGACCGTCCACAGCAGCATCAGGCCCACCACCCCGGCGGCCACCGACAGACCCAGCACGCCGTTCAGCGGCAGCAGGATGCCGACCGCGCCGCCGGCCACCCAGGACAGCTGGAGCAGCGTCTCCGAGCGCGCGAACGCCGAGGTCCGCACCGCCTCCGGGACGTCCCGCTGGATCAGCGCGTCCAGCGACAGCTTGCCCAGCGAGGCCGCCACCCCGGCCACGCCGGCGACCAGGACCACCGTCACCACGCCGTACCAGAGCGCGGCCGCGGCCGTCGCGCCGGTCGCCAGCAGCAGCATCGCGGTGACCGTCGCCTCCGGGCCCCGGGTGCGCAGCCAGGAGCCCAGCACCGAACCCAGCGCGTTGCCCGTCCCCGCCGCCAGCGCCACCAGGCCCAGCGCCAGCGTCGGCCGCAGGCCCCCGATCGGCTCGTCGCGCAGCAGGAACGCCAGGAACATCACCAGGAAGCCGACCAGCCAGCGCAGCGCCGACATCGCCCGCAGCGCCAGGATCACCGAGGGGCCGACGGTGCGCAGCGAGGCCTTCGGGGCCCTGGCGTCCTCCGGCGCCCGCTCGCCGTGCACCCCGTCGTGGACCTCGCCGTGGACCTCGGCGTGCAGGACGGCGCGCTGCTCGCCCTTGGCGGAGTCCACCGCGTGCGGCAGGTGGAAGGCCATCAGGGTGCCGATCACGAAGACCAGGAACGCGCCGCGCAGCGGCCAGCCCGGCCCGATCAGGTGCAGCAGACCGCCCACCCCGGCCGCCACCCCGGTGGCCAGCAGCCCGGCCAGGGTGACCCGGGAGTTCGCCTTCACCAGCGACAGCCGGCTCGGCAGCAGCCGCGGCACCACCACGCTGCGCACCACCCCGTACGCCTTGGACGCCACCAGCACGCCCAGCGCCTCCGGGTACAGCGCCAGACCGCCGCCGGTGATCACCCCGGCCATCGTCCAGGCCAGCACCGCCCGGGCCAGCATCGACATCGCCACCGCCGCCCGGCGGCCGTGCGGCAGCCGGTCCAGCAGCGGGCCGATCACCGGGGCCAGCAGGGCGAACGGGGCCATCGTGATCAGCAGGTACAGCGACACCCGGCCGCGGGCCTCGCCGGTGGGCACGGAGAAGAAGATGGTCGAGGCCAGCGCGACGGTGATCAGCATGTCGCCGAAGGAGTTCAGCGCGTGCAGTTCGATCAGTTTCGCCAGGCCGGATTCGCCCGCGCCCTCCGCGGAGGTGGCCTTGCGGATCCGGCGGCCGGTGCCGTGCACCACCCGGCCGGTGCGGGCGCCGGCGGCGGAGGCGGTCCGGACCAGGACGTTGCGGCTCGGCTCGGGGTCCTCTTCGCCAGGGTCCCCGTCCAGGGCGGTGAGCTGCCGGGCGTGGACGGCCGGATCCGCGCCGGTGCCGGTCGCGGTGGCGATCGCGGCGCCGGTCTTGACGAGGCTCACGGGGGCGGTGGGCGACTCGAAATCGCCCCCCGGCTGCGGTTCGCCCGCAGTGGGGGCCGGAGACTGCTGTCGCGGCACGGCGTCCGCCTGGTCGGGGCTGCCGGCCTGCGAGGCGTGCAGTGCGTGCTGCGACGGGTCCTCGTCCGCCACATGCCCATCCTGCCCCAGAATCGCCGCAGTGACGCGGGAATCCACCCCCCTCGGCGCGGCCCCGGAACGGCCGCCACCGCCCCGGACTGTGCTGGGGCGCCGACCGGCGGGTAGCCTGCCCAGGGGCCGCGCGCCGAGCGCCGGGGCGCCGGCAGGCCCGGACGAGCGGCGCGGCCGGTATCCGCGGCGGCCTCTGGTCGCGCAGAATGGACAAGGGACTATCGAGCCGCGACGGAACAGGCAACACGCCGTGGGCGACAGAAGAACTGGGAGAGAATCGACGCCGTGAGTGCTGCGATGCGAAGCCGTACCCCCGATCGGCTCTGTGCCGAGGCCGTCGAACTCGCCCGGAAGGCGGCCGAGGAGGCCGTCGGCCCGGAGACCGTCGGACCACATCTCGGCGCCCAGGCGGACGCCGACCGCGTCGTCACCCACACCTTCGAGTGCCTGGACGCCGCCTACCGTGGCTGGCACTGGGCGGTCACCGTCGCCCGTGCCCCGCGCGCGAAGAACGTCACCCTCGACGAGGTCGTCCTGCTGCCCGGCGCCGACGCCGTCCTCGCCCCCCAGTGGGTGCCGTGGAGCGAGCGGCTGCGCCCCGGCGACATGGGCCCGGGCGACCTGCTGCCCACAGACGCCGACGACGCACGCCTGGAACCCGGCTGGAGCGGCGAGGACGAGCCCGCCCCGAACTCCGCGGTCGCCCTCGCGGCCGAGGAGGACGTGGTCGTCACCGACCCGGGCATCCAGCCCGCCCCGGCCCGGGCCCAGATCAACGCCGTTGCCGAGGAGCTCGGCATGGGCCGCAGCCGGGTGCTCTCCCGGCTCGGCCTGCACCTGGCCGCCGACCGCTGGGAGAAGGCGCACGGCTCGCAGACGCCGATGGCGCAGGCCGCGCCCGCCGCGTGCGGCAGCTGCGGCTTCCTGATCCCGATCGGCGGCTCGCTCGGACAGGCCTTCGGCGTGTGCGGCAACGAGTTCGGGCCGGCGGACGGGCAGATCGTCTCCTTCGCGTACGGCTGCGGCGGGCACTCCGAGGCGGCCGTCATCCCGGCCCCGCCGGCGCCGTCCGAGCTGATCCTGGACGAGCTGGTGGTCGAGCCGATGCAGCTGCACCCGGACCGCACCTCCGGCTCGGTCGAGCCGGACGCCCCGGCGGAGGAGCTCGGGCACTCCTGACCGGACCTGTCGTCGCTCGCGGCCCGCCCCACCGAACCGGTGGGGCGGGCCGCGGCGTTCGTGCGGGTGGGGGCCCTGCGGGGGCTCGGCGGCGGGGGCGCGGTCCGGAGCAGCGGCCGGGGCGGGGGAGAATGCCCCCCGTACGAAGTACAGGGCGGCGGAAGGCGGCAGGTCCAGTGGAACCTCGGATCATCGGCAGCAGCACGGACGAGCACCTCGCGGACCCCTTCGGGAGCGCCGCGCTGCGCCGGCGGGTGCTGGACGCCTGGGCCGCCTCGCCGGCCCGGTTCCGGGAGGACGCCAACGCCGAGGAGGAACTCGCGCTCGGCGGTTACCGCGACCGCCTGGTCGTCGAGTTGGCGCAGAACGCGGCCGACGCGGCGGTCCGGGCAGGGCACGGGCCCGGCCGGCTGCGGCTCACCCTCGCCGACGGCGTGCTCGCCGCCGCCAACACCGGGGCCCCGCTGGACGCGGCCGCCGTCGAGTCGCTGTCCACCCTGCGCGCCTCCTCCAAGCGCGGTGAGACGCCCGCCGTCGGCCGGTTCGGCGTCGGCTTCGCCGCCGTGCTCGCCGTCACCGACGAGCCCGCCGTGCTCGGCGCCGCCGGCGGGGTGCGCTGGTCGCTCGGCGAAGCCCGCTCGCTGGCCCAGGCGCAGCCCGCGCTGGCCGAGGAACTGCGCCGCCGGGACGGCCACGTGCCGCTGCTGCGGCTGCCGTTCGCCGCCGAGGGCCCGGCCCCCGAGGGCTACGACACGGTGGTCGTGCTGCCGCTGCGGGACGCCGCCGCCGAGGACCTGACCCGCCGTCTGCTCGCCGGCATCGACGACGCGCTGCTGCTCACCCTGCCCGGCCTCGCCGAGGTCGTGGTGGAGACCCCGGAGGGCACCCGGACGCTCACCCGCGCCGCCGCCGAGCCCCGCCCGGACGGCGTCACCGAGGTCACCGTGACCGACGACGCGGACGGCCGGCCGCGGCGGACCCGCTGGCAGACCGCCGGCGCCACCGGCACCCTGGCCGCCGAGCTGCTCGCCGACCGCCCCACCGAGGAGCGCGCCCGCCCGTACTGGACGGTCACCTGGGCCGTCCCGGTCGCCGCCGACGGCACCCCGCAGGCGCCCGGCATCGCGCCGGTGCTGCACGCGCCCACGCCCAGCGACGAGCCGATCGGCCTGCCCGCGCTGCTCATCGCCTCCTACCCGCTGGACTCCACCCGCCGGCACGTCGCCCCCGGCGCGCTCGCCGACTTCCTCACCGAGCGCGCCGCCGACAGCTACGCCGACCTGCTGCGCGCCCGCGGCGCCGACCTCGGCTCGCTCGGCCTCGTCCCCGGGCCGCTCGGCCAGGGCGCGCTCGACAACGCGCTCCGCGCGGCCGTCCTCTCCCGGCTGCCCGGCACGCCGTTCCTGCCGCACCCGGCGCCGGTCGAGGCGGGCACGCCCGCGCTGCGCCCCCGGGACGCCACCCTGCTGGAGGGGGCGGACGGTTCGGTGGTCGAGGCGCTGGCGCCGATCTTTCCCGGGCTGCTGCCGGCCGGGCTGGAGCGCCGCACCGAGCTGCGGGTGCTGAACGTGCGCCGGGTGCCGCTGGCCGATGTGGTCGACCAGCTCGGCGGCCTGGACCGAGAGCCCGCCTGGTGGCGCAACCTGTACGCGGCGCTCGGCGCCGCAGACCCGGAGGCGCTCGGCGCGCTGCCCGTCCCGCTCGCCGACGGCCGGACCATCACCGGGCCCCGGCGCGTCCTGCTGCCCTCCGAGGACGCCGACTGGGCGGCCTTCCCCGGCTACCCCGAGTCGCTGGCCGACGCGCTCGCCGCCCTCGACCTGCGGCTCGCCCACCCCGAGGCGGCCCACCCGCTGCTCGCCAAGCTCGGCGCCGGCACCGCCACCCCGGCCGGGGTGCTCGACACCCCCGAGGTGCGGGCCGCCGTCGCCCGCTCCTACCAGGTGGCCGAGGACGACGTCGAGGCCGCGCTCGAACTGGCGGACGCCGTCCTGGCGCTGGTCAAGGTCGCCGGCCCGGCCGCCGGCGAGCACCGCTGGCTGGCCCGGCTGGCCCTGCTCGACGACGAGGGCGAGCCCGCCCGCGCCGGTGAACTCGTCCTGCCCGGCAGCCCGTTCGCGGCCCTCGCCCGCGAGGAGGACGCCGGCTGGGTGGACGACGAGCTGCTGGAGCGCTGGGGCCCGGAGGTGCTCACCACCGTCGGCGTGCTCGCCGACTTCGTCCTCGTCCGCGCCGAGGACGTGGTGCTCGACCCGGACGACCTGGAGCGGCTCGACCCCACCGCGCCCGCCGACCGCGCGGCCGGCGGCCACCCCACCGGGCTGCTCGACGAGGCGCCCGACGGCCTCGCCGACTGGGCCGAGGACGCCCTCGAAGCCCTCCAGGCCGACGACGTCGCGGGCGTCCCGCCGGTGGCCGCCGAACTGCTGGCCGTCCGCGACCTCGACCTGGTCGACGACGACGCCTGGCCCGAGGCGCTCGCCGCGCTCGCCCGCCCGCCGTACCGGGACGCCGTCGTCAACCCCGTCCGCACCCTGCTGCCGGACGGCTCCTACACCGACCTGCCGCCGTACACCGCCTGGTGGCTGCGCGACCACCCGGTGCTGGACGGCCGCGAGCCCGCCGGACTGCGCGCCGCCGGGGCCGACCCGCTGCTGCGCGGCCTCTACGACGAGGCCCGGACGACCCTGGACGAGCAGTTCCTGCACGCGCTCGGGGTGCGCACCACGCTGGCCGCGCTGCTCGCCGAACCGCACGGCCCGGACGAGGTGCTGGACCGGCTCACCGATCCGGCCTCCGACCTCGGCCACCGCCAACTGCACGGCCTGCACAGCGCGTTGGCCCGGGTCGAGATCGAGCGGATCGAACCGGTCGACGTGGTGCGGGCGCTGCCGCCGCTCGACCCGGACACCGGCCGCCGGCCGGCCCACACGGTGGTCGTCGACTCCTCCAGGGCGGTCGTCGCCGACGCGCCCGACCTCGTCCAGCTCCTGCACCCGTACCCGCTGGTGCCGGTCGCCCCGGCGCTCGCCGCCGACCTCGCCGAGCGGCTGCACGTCTCGCTCGCCAGTGAGGTGGCGGGCGGGCGGGTGCTCTCCGAGGGCGTGCTGCACCGGGTCCCCGCCGTGGTGCGGGAGCTGCTGCCCGGCTGCCCGGTCGCCTACGAGGAGCACGAGGAGCTGCTGGTGGTCGGCCCGGACGGCGACGACGCCGCCGTGGACTGGCGTTGGGACGTCGAGGCGGACGCCCCGGAGGCGCCCTACGACCCGGATGCGGCCGAGGCCGCCGACGAGGACGACGAGTTCGAGCTCCCGCCGGTGCCCGGGCTGCTGCACGCGGCCACCCCGGAGGGCCTGGCGGCCGGGCTCGCCTGGTCGGTCGGGCAGTGGCACCGGCGGTTCGAGGTGCTGGCCGTGCTCACCGATCCGGACCGGGCGTACGAGCTGTCCGCGGCGCGGGACTTCGAGGGCTGAGCGCTCAGCGGGCCCGCCCACGGCGCTTGAACCGCAGGTAGACGACGGTGGTGGTGGCCAGCCAGACGGCCGCCACCAGGGCCTTCACGGCCGTCGGCACCCACGGCAGCGCCGGGGCGGTCACCTCGCCGGCGTTCGTCAGCCAGCGGCCGCCCACCAGGGCCAGGACCGTCAGTCCGGCGGCCAGCAGGCCGGCCAGGAAGGCGGTGAACGCCTCCACCTGTCCGGTCTCGTGCTCGGTTTCCCCACCCGTGTGGGCCATGTCGGCACCCCCTTCCGCGATCGATCATCCAGGCTGCGGGCCGGGGGTGCCAGGGCCTCACTCCATCCCGCGGCGCTTCATGAAGCGCCAGGCGATCTCCAGGGCCAGGCCGCAGACCACCGCGATGCCGACGCCGACCAGGGGGTCGCGGGTGCCCACCAGCGAGAGCTGGAAGAACTCCGCCAGCCAGGGCACCAGCAGGACCAGGGCGAAGGCGCCGCCCATGGTGCCGATCAGCAGCAGGCGCCACCAGTTGTAGGGGCGGGCGACGATGGCGAGCACCCAGATGGCGATCAGGAAGAGCGTCAGGGTGGCCACGCTGGTGTCGGCCTTGAGGTCGGTCGCGTGGTCGGAGCGGGCCAGCGCGTAGGCGACGAAGGTGCCGGTGCCGGCGATGACGCCGCCGGGCACGGCGAGCCGCAGGACGCGCTTCACGAAGCCGGTGCGGGCCCGCTCGTTGTTGGGGGCGAGGGCGAGGAAGAAGGCCGGGATGCCGATGGTGAGGGTGGAGAGCACGGTGGAGTGCCGGGGCAGGAACGGGTACGGCGAGTGGGTGAAGATCACCAGCAGGGCCAGCAGGACCGAGTAGACCGTCTTCACCAGGAACAGGCCCGCGACCCGCTCGATGTTGCCGATCACCCGGCGGCCCTCGGCGACCACCGAGGGCAGGGTGGCGAAGGAGTCGTTGAGCAGCACGATCTGGGCGACCGCCTTGGTGGCGTCGCTGCCGGTGCCCATCGCCACGCCGATGTCGGCGTCCTTGAGCGCGAGCACGTCGTTGACGCCGTCTCCGGTCATCGCCACGGTGTGTCCGCGGGACTGCAGGGCGGCGACCAGCTGGCGCTTCTGCTGCGGGGTGACCCGGCCGAAGACGGTGGTCCGTTCGGCGGTGTCGGCGAGGGCGTCCGGTTCGGCGGGCAGCGTCCGGGCGTCCAGCGGGTGGTCGGCGCCGGGCAGGCCGAGATGGCTGGCGACCGCGCCGACCGAGACCGCGGCGTCGCCGGAGATGACCTTGGCCTGCACCTGCTGGCCCTCGAAGTAGCGCAGGGTGGCGGCGGCGTCGTGGCGCAGCCGCTGCTGGAGCACCACCAGGGCGAGCGGGGCGAGCCCGGCGGCCGGGTCGGGGGAGTCCAGCGGGGTGGGGGTGCGGCCGAGCAGCAGCACCCGCAGGCCCTTGGCGCCCAGCTCGTCGACCTCGGTGAGCGCCGGGTGCCCGGCGGGCAGCAGCACGTCGGGGGCGCCGAGCAGCCAGCTGGCCTCGCCGCCCTGCGGCTCCAGCAGCTGCACGCCGCTCCACTTGCGGGCGGAGGAGAACGGCATCGCCTCGATCACCCGCCAGCCGTCGGCGGCCGGGGCGCCGCCGGCCCCCGGGGTGCCGCCGTCGCCGCGCCCGTAGGCGTCGATGACCGCCTGCATGGAGGGGTTGGGGCGGGCGTCGGCGCCGGCCATCACGCCGAGCGCGTGCTTGATGGTGTCCGGGTCGGGGGCGCCGGGCTCGCCGTCGGACAGGACCCGCAGGTCGACGACGTCCATGCCGCCCTCGGTGAGGGTGCCGGTCTTGTCCAGGCAGACGGTGTCGACCCGGGCCAGGCCCTCGATCGCCGGGAGCTCCTGGACCAGGCACTGCTTGCGGCCCAGCCGGATCACGCCGATCGCGAAGGCGACCGAGGTCAGCAGGACCAGCCCCTCGGGGACCATCGGTACGATCCCGGCCACCATCCGGCGCACGGCCTCGCGCCAGTCGCGGCCCTCGACGGCCAGCTGGCTGATGATCAGGCCGATGGCGGTGGGGATCAGCAGGTAGGTGATGAAGCGCAGGATGCTGTTGATGCCGCTGCGCAGCTCCGACTTCACCAGGGTGAACCGGCTGGCCTCCTCGGCGAGCTGCGCAGCGTACGCCTCGCGGCCGACCCTGGTGGCGGTGAACGCGCCCGCGCCGGCCACCACGAAGCTGCCGGACATGACCTGGTCGCCGGGCTGCTTGAGGACGGGGTCGGGCTCGCCGGTGAGCAGCGACTCGTCGATCTCCAGGCCGTCCGCCTCGGTGACCTCGCCGTCGACGATCACCTTGTCGCCGATGCCGAGCAGCACCGTGTCGTCGAGCACGATCTCGGCGACGGCGATCTGCTCGACGGTGCCGTCCCGGCGGACCTCGGGGCGGGCCTCGCCGATCAGGGCCAGGCTGTCCAGGGTCTTCTTGGCGCGCAGCTCCTGGATGATGCCGATCGCCGTGTTGGCGACGATGACCAGGCCGAACAGGCCGTCCTGGAGCGGGCCGACGATCAGGATGATCCCGAACATCACGCCGATGATCGCGTTGAAGCGGGTGAAGACGTTGGCCCGGACGATCTCCTTGGCGGAGCGGCTGGACCGTACGGGGACGTCGTTGACCTGTCCGCGCGCGACGCGTTCGGCCACCTCGGTGGAGGTCAGCCCGCCGCGTCGGCCGGGCAGCAGCCCGAGGGGGTGCGCACCGTCGGGGCGGTCGGCGTCGCCGGGCGGCTCTTCCGCGGGGTGGGCAGGCTGCGTCATGGCACCGACTCTACGGGTGCCTTATGTCCGGTGCGTGCTACTAAAGGACTATTCAGTCCGACTGGGTGGCCGGGTCCTGGCCGTCGTCTCCGGCCGCCCGGTTCGCGGCCTCGGCGGCGCGGTCGCGGGCGATGGCGTCCCGTCGGGCGCGGCAGTACCAGAGGCCGATCAGGCCGAGCAGGCCGCCGGAGAGACAGATCCACGGCCAGGTGCCGTGGCCGTGGTCGGAGAGGGTGCCCTGGAAGGGGAGCAGCGCCAGGAAGGCGACGAACCACAGCACCGTGCCGCCGCCGACGATGGCGACGTCGTTGGCCTCCAGCGGAGGGGGCGAGGGGTGCAGCGGCGTCTTGGGCATGGGGCCTAGCGTACGGTGCGGCGGCAGACCCGCAGGGGCCCTCTGGTTTCTACGCGCGAAGATAGCGCGTGTGCGATCGGGAAACCATACTGAAAGTTCCCCGCCCGGCCACCGTCGCCCCGGGCGTCCCCCCTCCTCAGCTCCCCCACAGAGGACGCACGCATGCCTGTGGTCCAGCCGACCACCGAGTCGCCCGAACCCGCCTCCAGCGCCCCCGAGCCCCCCGCCGGCGCCCTGGACCGCTACTTCCGGATCAGCGAGCGCGGCTCCACCCTGCCGCGCGAGATCCGCGGCGGCGTCGCCACCTTCTTCACCATGGCGTACATCCTGGTGCTCAACCCGATCATCCTGGGCAGCGCCACGGACATGACCGGGGCCCACCTGGACAGCGCCCAGCTGGTCACCGCCACCGCCCTCACCGCAGGTCTCACCACCCTGCTGATGGGCGTGATCGGCAACGTCCCGATCGGCCTGGCCGCCGGCCTCGGCGTCAACACCATCGTGGCGCTCCAGCTCGCCCCCAAGATGACCTGGCCGGACGCCATGGGCATGGTCGTGCTGGCCGGCTTCGCGATCATGCTGCTGGTCGCCACCGGCCTGCGCGAGCGGGTCATGAACGCCGTGCCGCTCGGGCTGCGCAAGGCCATCGCGATCGGTATCGGCCTGTTCATCGCCCTCGTCGGCCTGGTCGACTCCGGCTTCGTCAGCCGCATGCCGGACGCCGCGCACACCACCGTCCCGCTGCAGCTCGGCGGCAGCGGGCACCTGCTCGGCTGGCCGGTGCTGATCTTCGTGTTCGGCCTGCTGCTCACCCTCGTCCTGCTGATCCGCAAGGTGCCCGGCGCCATCCTGATCAGCATCGTGGTCAGCACCGCGCTCGCCGTGGTGATCGACAAGCTCGTCGACGTCCCGGCGCTCAAGTGGGGCCTGACCGTCCCGGCCTGGCCGGGCAACCCGGTCGCCGCCCCGGACTTCGGCCTGGTCGGCAAGGTCAGCCTGTTCGGCGGCTTCGAGAAGGTCGGCGTGCTGACCGGCGTGCTGTTCGTCTTCACCGTGCTGATGTCCTGCTTCTTCGACGCGATGGGCACCATCCTCGGCGTCGCCGACGAGGCCCACCTGCTCGACGAGAACGGCGACCTGCCCGGCATCAACAAGATCCTGATGGTCGACGGCATCGCCACCGCGGCCGGCGGCGCCACCTCCGCCTCCGCGAACACCTGCTTCGTCGAGTCCACCGCCGGTGTCGGCGAGGGCGCCCGGACCGGCTTCGCCTCGATCGTCACCGGCCTGCTCTTCGTGGTCGCGCTCTTCCTCACGCCGCTCGCCACCATGGTCCCGGCCCAGGCCGCGACCCCGGCCCTGGTCACCGTCGGCTTCCTGATCCTGGCGGGCTCGATCAAGGAGATCGACTGGTCGGACCACACCATCGCGATCCCGGCCTTCCTGACGATCGTGATGATGCCGTTCACCTACAGCATCACCAACGGCATCGGCTTCGGTTTCATCGCCTTCTGCGTCCTGCGCCTGGCCGCCGGGCGCGGGCGCAGCGTGCCCGTCCCGCTGTACCTGGTGGCGGGCGTCTTCGCCTTCTACTACCTGATGCCGGCCCTCGGCCTGCTCTGACGCCGTACCGCTCCACCGGCGGCCCCGTCCTCTCCCTTCCGGGGAAAGGGCGGGGCCGCCGTCGTTGCCCGGTGCCCGCGGAGCCCGTTGCCTGCGGGGCCGGTCGAACGCCGCCCGGGAAAATGTCAAAAAGGGGCCTGTGTAGCGAAGTTGACGGAGGGAATACTGCCTGGACGGACACGGGGAGGGGGCTCGACCGATGGTGCAACAGGATCCGCCCGGGGGAGACGAGGCGAAGCTGCTGCCGGAGCTGTTCTGGACGGCGGACAAGGCCTCGCTGGACGGCCAGCGCGAGACGCTGCGCTGGTACCGCGGACTGATCGCCATGCTGGTGATCGCCGCCGTGATCGGCTCGTTCCCCGGGCCGAAGGACCGTGGCTCCTTCGACAGCGTGCCGCTGTACTCGGTGGGCGCCTTCCTGATCGCCGGCTACTTCTGGTCCCGGCTGCGCCGCAGCAACCCGCAGGGGCGCTGGTACGAGGCCAGGGCGGCGGCCGAGTCGGTCAAGACGCTGGCCTGGAAGTACACCGTCCGGGCCCGGCCGTTCGACGGCGAGGCGGAGTCCGCGGACGTGGACCGCGGCTACCTGCTCCAGGTCGAGGACGTGCTGCGGGCCTTCGAGGACCCGGAGATCGTGCCGCCCGGCACCGTCCCCGAGATCACCCCGGAGATGCGGCGGATGCGGGCCGGCAGCCTGACCGCCCGCCGCATGCTCTACCTGCGCACCCGGGTCGAGGGCCAGCGCACCTGGTACCGCGCCCGGGCCGAGGCGTGCGAGACGCAGGCGGTGTCCTGGGGGCTCGGCATCGCGGCGCTGATCATCATCGGCGCGGCGGCGGCCGTCGCCCAGGCCACCGGCGCCCTCCAGGTGCACGTCTTCGGCGCCAGCTCGGCCGCGGCCGCCGCCGTCATCGCCTGGACCCAGCTCAAGCAGCTGCGCCCGCTGGCCGCCGCCTACCAGCTGGCCGCGCGCGAACTGGAGAACGTCGGCAACCAGCTCTCCGACCTCGACCTCAAGACGCCGGACGCCGAGGCGCGCTGGGCCCGGATGGCCGCCGAGGCGGAGGACGCGGTGTCCCGCGAGCACACCACCTGGCGGGCCCGCCGGGCGTTTCCGAGGTAGCGGCCGGGGCCGTCGACGCCGGGGAGCGGCCGGGGCCGTCAATGTCGGGGAGCGGCCGGGCCTGCCGATGTCGGCGGGCGGTCGCTGCCGTCAACTCCGGGGAGGGGCTGGGGAGATCCGGCGAAGCGGACGCCACGCCGGGCGCACAGGTGTGCGGAGTGCGTGAGGGTCGGGCGGGAAGGCGTAGAACGTAATCATTACGTGTCCATGCCCTGGTTTCATCGCCTGCGCGCGACCCCAGTCCCTGTCCGGAGGCCCTCTTGCGCATTCTCCTGATCGCCAGCGCGTTCAACAGCCTGACCCAGCGCGTCCACACCGAGCTGCGCGGGCGCGGCCACCGGGTCGCCGTCCAACTCGCCCTCGGCGACGAGGCGATGAGGACGGCGGTGGACCTTACCGACCCCGAACTGATCATCTGTCCGATGCTCACCAAGGCCGTCCCGCAGGACATCTGGTCCACCCGGACCGTCCTGATCGTGCACCCCGGGCCCCAGGGCGACCGCGGCCCCTCCTCGCTCGACTGGGCGATCACCGAGGGGGCGGACCGCTGGGGCGTGACCGTCCTCCAGGCCGTCGAGGAGATGGACGCCGGCGACATCTGGGCGTCCGTCGAGTTCCCCGTCACCGACTGCGGCAAGAGCGAGCTGTACCGGGGCGAGGTCGCCGACGCCGCCGTCGAGGCCGTCCTGCTCGCCGTCCAGCGCTTCGAGGGCGGGCTGTTCACCCCCGAACCGCTCGACTACGACCGCCCTGACGTCCACGGCAGGCTGCGGCCCCTCCTGCGGCAGGACGCGCGCCGGATCGACTGGGCCGCCGACGAAACCGCCACCGTGCTGCGCAAGCTCCGCGCCGCCGACTCCCAACCCGGCGTGCTCGACGAGCTGTTCGGACGCGAGTACTTCCTGCACGGCGGCCACCCCGAGGACGAGCTGCGCGGCCCGGTGCCCGGCGCCGTGCTCGCCACCCGCGACGGCGCGATCTGCCGCGCCACCGTGGACGGCGCGGTCTGGATCCCCCAGCTGCGCCCGCGCCGCACCCCGGGCGGGCCCGCCACCTTCAAGCAGCCGGCCGCGACGGTGCTCGCCGGCCTGCTGCACCGGGTCCGCGAAGTCCCGGTGACGCCGACCTCGGCGGCCCGCCGGGAGACCTGGTCGGAGCTGCGCTACCGCGAGGAGGGCGACGTCGGCTACCTCGAATTCGCCTACGCGGGCGGGGCGATGAGCACCGGGCAGTGCCGCCGGCTGCTCGCCGCCTACCGCGAGGCCGCCGACCGGCCCACCTCGGTGCTGGTGCTCGGGGCGCCCCGGGACTTCTACTCCAACGGGATCCACCTCAACGTCATCGAGGGCGCGACCTTCCCGGCGTTGGAGTCCTGGGAGAACATCAACGCGATGGACGACCTGGTCCACGCGGTCCTCACCACGACCGACAAGCTCACCGTCGCCGCCCTGGCCGGGAACGCGGCGGCCGGCGGCCTGATGGCGGCCCTCGCCGCCGACGAGGTGTGGTGCCGGGAGTCGGCGGTGCTCAACCCGCACTACCGGCTGATGGGCCTCTACGGCTCCGAGTACTGGACGTACACCCTGCCGCGCCGGGTCGGCGACGAGCAGGCCGCGCGGCTGACCACCGGGGCGCTGCCGGTCGGCGCCGAACACGCCCGCCGGATCGGCCTGGTGGACCGCACCTGCGGCGGGGACGCGGCCGCCTTCCGGCGCTGGGTGGTCCGGGAGGCCGCCGCGCTCGGCGCCTCGCCCGAACTCACCGGGCGGCTGGTCGACAAGAAGCGCCGCCGGTCCGTCGACGAGGAGGCGAAGCCGCTGGCCGAGTACCGGGCGGAGGAACTGCGGCGGATGCACGCCAACTTCTACCGGGCGGGCGAGCCGTACCACGTGCTGCGGCGGGACTTCGTGCACAAGGTCTGCCCGGTGGCCACGCCCGCGCACCTGACCGGGCTGCTGGGGCGGCCGGAGTGAGCGGGCGGCGTCGGCCGGAGTGAGCCGAGGGCGTCCGGCCGGGGTGGGGGACCCGGTCGGACGCCCTCGGGGCTTGGGGGGACTGGGAGACGGGGGGCTTCGGGGGCTTCAGGGGCTTCGCGGCTTTGGGGCCTTGGGGCCCGCCCGGCTCAGCGCCTGGTGCCGGCCTCGTCCCGCTGCCGCCGCTGGCGCGGGACCAGTGGGACCAGCGGGGCTGCCGGGCCGAGCAGGAGCGGCTGCGTGGTGCTGCGGCTCGGCGAGACCGCGAAGGCCAGCGAGCCGAAGAAGACGTAGCAGCCGAGCCCGACCCCGAGCGGGAAGATGAACTGCAGCGCCATCACGCCGCCCTGGGTGGAGTGCGAGTAGTCGAGCCGCACCGAGAGCGCCGCCATGCCGGTGTAGTGCATCGCGCACACCGCCACGCCCATGACCGGCGCGGCCGCCAGGACGGCGAGCGTGCCGCGGATGTTCAGGGTGGCCCAGAGCGCGGCGGTGGCAGCGAACACGGCGATGGCGACGGACAGCCAGACCGTGAGCCGGTCGTAGTCGAGGTGGCCGGGCAGGACCATCGCGGCCATCCCGAGGTAGTGCATCGCCGCGACCCCGAGGCCGGTGGTCAGCCCGCCGGCCAGCAGGGACAGGACGGGGCGGCGGCTGTACCCGACGGTGAACAGGCCGATGCCGACGACGGCGATGGCGACCAGAAGGCTGAGCACGGTCAGCCCGGGCCGGTAGCTGATCTCGACCCCGGTGACGGAGAAGCCGAGCATCGCGATGAAGTGCATGGACCAGATCCCGGCGCCGAGCGAGGTCGAGGCGAAGAGCAGCCAGACCACCCTGGTCCGGCCCTGCGAGACGAGTGCCCAGCGGGCGCTGCGCAGGGCGACGAAGGCGCCGAGGCAGGCGACGAAGTACGAGACCGCCGGTGTCACCCAGCCGTGGTCGGCATGATGGATCTCACCCAAGAGAGCTCCCAGGACGGATGCGGGGGAGGAAGGGCGCCAGGCCTCGGGCGGACACGGATGGTCGGGAAGGAACGCGGCAACGGGCGCGGGAACGGCGCCGCCGAAGGGGAGACCTGGCGTGTGGTGCCCCTGACAACGGGGGACAGTAGCCACTACCGGACGGTCGCACAAGGTTCGCGCTTTTCGTGAAGTCCCTGGTCAGGATGGACCTTTACGCGGCCTGCATGATCTTGGCACCAACTCCTGACACCGCCTGCGCACGGCCGCCGGGCGGTTCGTCCGTTACTCCGGGTTCGTCACCCAGGGCTCGTCACTCCGCGTTCGTCACTCCAGCGGGGCTAGCCCGAACGGGTGGCCGGCCGGGTCGATCAGCACCTTGAGCGTCCGGCCGTGCTGGTACGTCGGCTCGGTCGCGCCGAGTGCGAGCGCCTTCGCGATGGCCTCGTCCAGGTCGTCCACGTAGAAGTCCAGGTGGAAGTGCTTGCCGCCGTCCGGCTCCGTCCACGGCTCCGGCCGGTAGCCCGAGACCCGGCCGAAGCCCAGCGGGCTGCCGCCCTCCGGGTTGTCCAGGATCGCGAACTGCTCGTCCAGGTGGCGGCTCTCCCAGCCCAGCAGCTCGCCGTAGAACCCGGCCAGCGCGATCGGGTCGGCGCAGTCGATGGTGACCATGGCGAGGCGGGCGAAGCCGGTGTCGCCCGGCGCGGCGGCGAGGCCGGCAGTGAGCCCGGAGGCGGGGTCGGCGGCGAGGTCGGACATGTCTGGTCGGCCCTTCCAGTCGAGATCATTCGAGACCCAGCACCAGCATCGCACCGGGTCGATCTTCCGGCGCGCGGTGAACGGACGGGGCCGGCGGGGTGGAATGGGAACGCATTTTCCTTAGCGAGAGTAATGACGTAAGCTAAAGAACATGCCCGAGATGTCCGAGCAGGACCTCGCAGCGATCAATCAGCTGCGATCGTCCACGATGCGCCTCTCCCGTCGACTCAAACACCAGCGGGTCGAGGAGTCGCTGAGCCCCACCGAGATGGGGGTGCTCGGCACCCTCGCCAGATGCGGAAAGGCGACACCGGGTGAGCTCGCCCGGAAGGAGCACGTGCAGCCGCCCTCCATGACCAGGATCGTCGCGATGCTGGAGGAGAAGGGGCTGGTGCGGCGCGAGCCGCACCCCGAGGACCGCCGCCAGGTGGTCGTCAGCAGCACCGAGCAGGCCGAGGCGATCCTCGCCGAGAGCCGCCGGCGCCGCAACGTCTGGCTCGCCGAGCTCGCCGAGGGGCTCGACGAGGAGGAGTGGGCCGTCCTCCGGGAGGCCGCGCCCGTGCTCTACAAGCTCGCACACCTCTAGGCACGCCGACCCCGGCCCGCCGGCCGGGAGAAGAAGGAGTACCGCATCACCGCAGGACCGACCACAGAAACCAGGAGCGCGACGGCCGCAGTTCGGGCCGTCGCGCCGCGAGGGGAGACCACCGTGACACCGCCGGCCGCAGCCAGCGCCGCCGCCATCCGCACCGACGACCAGACCACCGACCCCGCCGCGGCAGGCGCCGCGGCCGCCGACCTCCAGGCGCCCGCCCCCACGGGGCTGCCCGGCAGCGGCGACGACGACCCCGACGAACGCACCGCGGCGGACGACCCCGCCGCTCCCGGACGCACCCACGCGTCCACGTCTCCCACAGGTGCCCGCTTCACGAGGCCCGGGGGGATGTTCTCCTCCCTGCGCGTTCGCAACTACCGCTACTACTTCGCCGGCCAGGTGGTGTCCAACACCGGCACCTGGATGCAGCGGATCGCCCAGGACTGGCTGGTCCTCAGTCTCACCGGCAGCCCCCTCGCGGTCGGCATCACCACCGCCATGCAGTTCCTGCCGATGCTGCTGCTCGGCCTGTTCGGCGGCGTGCTCGCCGACCGGATGCCCAAGCGCCGGCTGCTGATCTACACCCAGGGCGCCATGGGCCTGCTGGCCGCCGGTCTGGCCGTCCTGACCATCGGCGGCGTCGTGACGCCGTACTACGTGTACGCCTTCGCGCTGCTGCTCGGCCTGGTCACCGTGGTCGACAACCCGACCCGGCAGGCCTTCGTGTCCGAGATGGTCGGGCCCAAGGACCTCGCCAACGCGGTCAGCCTGAACGCCGCCAACTTCCAGACCGCCCGGCTGGTCGGCCCCGCCGTCGCGGGCCTGCTGATCGCCGTGGTCGGCAGCGGCTGGGCGTTCGCCGTCAACGCGCTGTCCTTCGCCGCCGTGATCGGCGGGCTGCTCGCCATGCGGGAGAGCGAACTGCGCCCGACCGAGCCGATCGCCCGCGAGAAGGGCCAGCTGCGGGAGGGCCTGCGCTACGTCAAGGAGCGGCCCGAGCTGCTCTGGCCGATGGTCCTGGCCGGGTTCATCGGCACCTTCGGCTTCAACTTCCCGACGCTGCTCTCCGGCTTCGCCTACGACACCTTCAAGGTCGGCGCCGGGCAGTACGGCCTGCTGAACACCGCGATGGCGGTCGGCTCGCTGGCCGGCGCGCTGCTCGCGGCCCGCCGGGGCGTGCCCAGGCTGCGCCGGCTGGTGGTGGCGGCGCTGGCCTTCGGCTCGCTGGAGGTGGTGGCCGCGTTCGCACCCGACTACTGGACCTTCGCGGTGCTGCTGACGCTGATCGGGGTGTTCGGACTCAGCTTCAACACCTCCGTCAACTCCATGCTGCAGCTGGCCACCGACCCCGCGATGCGCGGTCGCGTGATGGGCCTGCTGGTGCTGGTCTTCACCGGCGGCACGCCGATCGGCGCCCCGATCGTCGGCTGGGTGACCGCCTCGTACGGGCCCCGGCTCGGCCTGCTGGCCTGCGGACTGGTGTCCGCGCTGGCGGCCGGTGTGGTGGGCCTGGTGCTGGCCCGCAGCGCGGACCTGCGGGTGCGGTTCGACCTGCACCCCGGCCGTGGCGGCCGGGTGGTGGCCTTCGTGCCGCGGACCGCCACTGCCACCAAGTCGGAGCTGGCGCCCGCCTGCTGACGAGGTGTCATGCCCCGGGGTGGTGGTCCGCCCCGGGGCTTCGGTGCAGGGTCGGGGGTCCTTCGGCGCAGGGCCGAAGGGTCAGGGCCGGATCGCGAGGACCTGGCCGGGCCAGATGCCGTTCGGCTGCTCGACCTCGAAGGACTCGGTCTCGGTGAACCCGAGCGCCTGGTACTGGCCGACCAGCCTGCGGTCGGCGCCCGCGTAGCAGTCCACCCGCAGCAGGCCGAGGTCGCGCCGGCGGGTCTCCTCGACCGCGTCGGCGATCAGCGCGGTGCCGATCCCCGAGCCCTTGCGGCTGCGGTCGGTGACCAGGATGCGGACGAACAGCTCGGGCTCGTCCACTGCGGGGATGTACTTGCCCCGCTGTTCGGACAGCACGCAGCAGCCGATGGTGCGGCCCTCGTCGTCCTCGGCGAGGCGGATCAGGAACGGTTCGGTGGCGTACTCGGCGACCTGCTCGACCCGGGCCGGGATGGTGCTGAAGGGCTGGTCGCCCCACTGGCCGGTGCGGCCCTGGCCGGCCAGCCAGCCCACGGCGCCGTCGAGCAGGGCGAGGATGTCGGGAATGTCGTCCGGTCCCCCGGTGCGGATCTTCATAGGAAACGTTCTAGCCCAAACCGCCTTGCGCGGGAAGATGTCTCCATGAGGCTCTTCGTGGCGGTGCTGCCGCCGGTCAACGTGCTGCAGGGGCTGTCGGACGCGGTGGCGCCGGTGCGCGGGCTGCCCGGGGCGGACCGGCTGCGCTGGACCACCGTCGAGGGCTGGCACCTGACCCTGGCCTTCCTCGGCGAGGTGCCGGCCGAGGAACTGCCGGAGCTGGAGGCGGGCCTGGCCGCCGTCGCCGAGGTGCACCCGGTGCACCGGCTGCGGCTGTCCGGCGCCGGCCGGTTCGGCGACCGGGTGCTCTGGGTCGGGGTGGAGGGGCAGACCTGGGCGCTGCGCCGGCTCGCCGAGGCCGTGTCCGAGGCCACCGCCGCGGTGACCGGGGAGGTCGACGCCTTCGCCTTCCACCCGCACCTCACGCTCGCCCGGGCCGGCTCCTCGCGCGGCCACCGGCGGGCCGTCCAGCGGCTCGCGGCGGCGGAGCTGGACACCCTGGCGGCCGCGCTGGCCGACTACCGGGGGCCCGAGTGGGAGGCCGCCGAGCTGCACCTGATGCAGAGCGACCTGGACGGCGGCTTCGCCCACTACTCGTCGCTGCGTGCCTGGCCGCTCGCCGACTGGAGCTGAGCCGGGGCGCGGTCGGGCCCGGGGTGGCGGTTCGGGCCTGGGGCGGCGGTTCGGGCCCGGGGTGGCCGTTGGGCCCGGGGCTCCGGTCCGTCGGCGGGTGGGCCGGAGGTACGCTCGTTGACCGTGGATCCCAAGACTCGTATGCGTATCGTGACCGGCACCCTGGTGCTGCTGCTGGTCGTCGTGCTGATCAGCTCGATGGTCGGCGGGTAGGCCCGGCCGGCGGGCCCGCCTACCCGGCCCGGCTGGTCGGCCCCGCCGCAACGGCTGAGGGCCACCGCCCGGAGGCGGTGGCCCTCAGCCGTGCACGGGATCGCTCAGAGCTGCTCGACCACGTAGTCGATGCAGTGGGTGAGCGCCTCGACGTCCGCCGGGCCGATCGCCGGGAACATCGCGACGCGCAGCTGGTTGCGGCCCAGCTTGCGGTACGGCTCGGTGTCCACGATGCCGTTGGCACGCAGTGCCTTGGCGACGGCGGCGGCGTCCACCGACTCGTCGAAGTCGATGGTGCCGACCACCTGGGAGCGCTCGGCCGGGTTCGCCACGAACGGGCTGGCGTAGGAGGACTTCTCGGCCCACGCGTACAGCCGGGACGAGGAATCAGCCGTACGGGCGACGGCCCAGTCGAGCCCGCCGTTGCCGTTCAGCCATTCCAGCTGGTCGGCCAGCAGGAACAGGGTGGAGATCGCCGGGGTGTTGTACGTCTGGTCCTTCGACGAGTTGTCGATGGCCGTCGGCAGGTCGAAGAACGGCGGGATGTACCGGCCGGAGCCGGCGATCTCGGCGGCGCGCTCCAGGGCGGCCGGGGAGAACGCGGCCAGCCACAGGCCGCCCTCGGAGGCGAAGGACTTCTGCGGGGCGAAGTAGTAGACGTCGGTCTCGGTGATGTCCACCGGCAGGCCGCCGGCGCCCGAGGTGGCGTCCACCAGGACCAGCGAGCCCTCGTCCGCGCCCACCGGGCGCTTGATCGGCATCGCGACGCCGGTCGAGGTCTCGTTGTGGGTGAGCCCGTAGACGTCGACGCCGGCCTCGGCGACCGGCAGCGGGTGGGTGCCCGGGGCGGTCTTGATGACGCTCGGCTCGGCGAGCCACGGCGCGGCCTTGACCGAGGAGGCGAACTTGGAGGAGAACTCGCCGAAGTCCAGGTGCTGGGACTTCTCCCGCACCAGGCCGAACGCGGCGATGTCCCAGAAGGCGGTGGAGCCGCCGTTGCCGAGGACGACCTGGTAGCCCTCGGGGAGCGAGAAGAGGCTGCTCACGCCCTCGCGTACGCGCTTGACCAGGTTCTTGACCGGGGCCTGGCGATGCGAGGTGCCGAGCAGGGAGGTCTGGGTGGCGGCGAGGGCACTCAGGGCCTCGGGGCGCACCTTGGACGGTCCGCAGCCGAAACGGCCGTCTGCGGGCTTGATGTCAGCGGGGATCTGGATCTGAGCCACGCGCGCAGCCTACCGGCCGGGGCGCCGCCCGGGGTACGGTCGTCCGCACGCTGAGACTGTGATCTTCACGGCTCCCAGCTGCGGAAACAGCGGGCCCGAACTGCGGAAACAGCGGGCCCGACGGAGGTCGGACCCGCTGCTCGGGGGTGGTGCGGACGCGGAGCGCCCGGGGCGCCCGGGGGCGTTCGGCGGGCGCTCGGTGGGCTCAGTGGCCGATGGCGTCCCAGCCCTCGATCTCCTCGGGGCGGCGCGGGCCGGGGCCGATGTAGCGCGCGGCGGGGCGCACGAGCCGGCCGGTGCGCTTCTGCTCCAGGATGTGCGCCGACCAGCCCGCGGTGCGCGCACAGGTGAACATCGAGGTGAACATGTGCGCCGGCACCTCGGCGAAGTCCAGCATGATCGCGGCCCAGAACTCGACGTTGGTGGCCAGCACGCGGTCGGGGCGGCGGTTGTGCAGCTCCTCCAGCGCGGCCTTCTCCAGCGCCTCGGCGACCTCGAAGCGCGGCGCGCCGAGCTCCTTGGCGGTGCGGCGCAGCACGCGGGCGCGCGGGTCCTCGGCGCGGTAGACGCGGTGGCCGAAGCCCATCAGGCGCTCGCCGCGGTCCAGCGCGTTCTTGACCCAGGTGGTGGCGTCGCCGGTGCGCTCGATCTCCTCGATCATGCCGAGCACGCGGGAGGGCGCACCGCCGTGCAGCGGGCCGGACATCGCGCCGACCGCGCCGGAGAGCGCGGCCGCCACGTCGGCGCCGGTGGAGGCGATGACGCGGGCGGTGAAGGTGGAGGCGTTCATGCCGTGCTCGGCGGCGGAGGTCCAGTAGGCGTCGATGGCCTTGACGTGCTTCGGGTCCGGCTCGCCGCGCCAGCGGATCATGAACCGCTCGACGACCGTCTCGGCCTTGTCGATCTCGCTCTGCGGGACCATCGGCAGGCCCTGGCCGCGGGCCGACTGGGCCACGTAGGACAGCGCCATCACGGCGGCGCGGGCGAGGTCGTCGCGGGCCTGCTCGGCGGAGATGTCGAGCAGCGGCTTGAGGCCCCAGACCGGGGCGAGCATGGCGAGCGCGGACTGCACGTCGACCCGGATGTCACCGGAGTGCACCGGGATCGGGAACGGCTCGGCGGCCGGCAGGCCGGGGTTGAACTTGCCGTCCACCAGCAGGCCCCAGACGTGGCCGAAGGAGACGTGGCCCACCAGGTCGTCGATGTCGACACCGCGGTACCGCAGCGCGCCGCCTTCACGGTCGGGTTCGGCGATCTCGCTCTCGAACGCGACGACTCCCTCAAGCCCGGGTACGAAGTCGGACATACGACGGCTCCTTCAGTTCTGCGATCGGCGCTGCGCCGTGGTGGGGCGGCGCGCCAGTGACCGAATGGTGGTTGGCACTCGGTGCCAGAGTGACAGGCACCGGGTGCATTGCGCCATACACCACCATGGTGATGTTGCGCTTGGGCCCGCTTGACTTTTCCGCCGAGGGTCGGTCGTGCCCGGGAATCTCCGGAACCAAACGCCTGGTTCGGGACAATTCACCTTACGGGGGGCGGTCGAGCGGTGGCGGGACACCTTATCTCCCACCGGGGTTTGTCCGGAGGTAGCGGTGCCGGTTGCTTGTCGTACGGGATGATGTTGACGTGCAGACCCCGGAACGCGCCCAGTCGACGCCCCTGAGCCCCGCCACCCGGATCCTGGCCGACGATGCCCGGCCCGGACCGGACCTCACCGTGATGCGCAAGCACTACACCCACGAGGGCCTGGTCGAGGAACAGCTCGCGCCCGAGCCGATCGCCCAGTTCACCCGCTGGTTCCACGAGGCGGACGACGCCGGGGTGGTCGAGCCCAACGCGATGGTGCTCTCCACCGCCGACGCCCAGGGGCGGCCCAGCTCGCGCACCGTCCTGCTCAAGGGCTACGACGCGCGCGGCTTCGTCTTCTTCACCAACTACGGCTCCCGCAAGGGCTCCGAGCTCGCCGCCAACCCGCACGCCGCGCTGCTGTTCCCGTGGATCGCGCTGGCCCGCCAGGTGATCGTCCAGGGGAGGGTGGAGAAGGTCGGCCGGGACGAGACCGCCGCCTACTTCCGCACCCGGCCGCACGGCTCGCAGCTCGGCGCCTGGGCCAGCGAGCAGTCCAGCCCGGTCGGCGGGCGCGACGTCCTCGAACAGCGCTACGCCGAACTGGAGCGCCGCTACCCGGAGGGCGAGGGCGTGCCCGTGCCGCCGTTCTGGGGCGGGTACCGGGTGATCCCGGAGAGCGTGGAGTTCTGGCAGGGGCGGGAGAACCGGCTGCACGACCGGCTGCGCTACTTCGCCGATCCGGCCGGAGCGGGCGGCTGGCGGGTGGAGCGGCTCTGCCCGTAGCGGGCGGGTCTGCGAGGCGTTCGAATACCGGCGGGTCCGTCGGCGGGTCCGCCGTTGGGCTGGTCGGGTTCGTCGGGTCCGCCGTCGGGCTCGCCGTCGTGCGGAGGCGGGAGAGTGTTGGGCGCTGTCGAATCGCGCCAACTGGCCTTCGCCCACCGGTGGTTCGGGTGGGGCGCGAGCGTCGGGGGAGGGGGCTCCGGCCGCGCCGGGGGAGCGGGTCGGGCCGGGGCGGCGGCCGTACTTTGGCGCAGGGGCGCCGCCGGGGTGGGTTCGACGGCGCGAAGCCGTGCCCCTGTGCGCCGGTCAGGTGTCTTCACGCGACCGCCGAGTGGGTGAACTTTTGGCGAGACTTCGCTGCGTGAAGGGGGTAGTGGGCTGTTAGGGGCGCGCAAGAGCACGGCGCAGCCCACGTGCTGGCAGTACCCTGGTCGACTAGGCCGACGTATATACCCGGCCCTGCTTCTCTCTAACCCCCATCGTGGAAGAGAATCGAACATGACACCCGCACTGGACACCATGCCCCGCACTGAACTGACGGAGCCTCAGGGCGAAATCCGGCCTTCGCTGGCCGACCTCGCCCAGCTCGGCGCCGAGGAACTCTCTGCCAGGATCCGACGAGCCCTGCCCGACACCGGTGCGGGTGCGGTGCCGGTCGCGGCCTTCAACTCCTCCATCTGATCGGCCGACTGACCGTCGGCTCCGGCTGAATCCGATCGACCATGACGCCAACTCCGCTGCCTTTCACCCAATTCGTCGTGAAAGTGCACAGCCGGTGTGATCTTGCCTGCGATCACTGCTACGTGTACGAGCACGCCGACACCAGTTGGCGTCGACGCCCCAAGGTCATCGGTGACGAAGTCCTGAACAAGATCGCCGAGCGGATCGGCGACCACGCGGCCGCACACCGGCTGCCCGCCGTCCGGGTCGTCCTGCACGGGGGAGAACCCCTGCTCGCCGGCCCGGACCGGTTACGCCACGCGGCCAAGGCGCTCCGGGCGGCCCTGCCGCCCGGCTGCGCACTCGACCTGCGCATCCACACCAACGGCGTCCAACTGGACGACGCCTACTGCGAACTCTTCGCCGAAGTCGGCATGAGGGTCGGCATCTCGCTCGACGGAGACCGCGCCGCCAACGACCGCCACCGCCGCTTCGCCGACGGCCGCAGCAGCCACCCGCACGTCCTGCGGGCGGTCGAGCGGCTGCGCCGGCCCGCGTACCGGCACCTCTACGCCGGGCTGCTCTGCACCGTCGACATCGAGAACGACCCGGACGCCGTCTACCGGGCCCTGGCCGAACTCGACCCCCCCGCCGTCGACTTCCTGCTGCCGCACGCCACTTGGGAGGACCGGCCGAAACCGGCCGCCGACGGTGCTCAAACGCCGTACGCGGACTGGCTGTTGGCCGTGTACCGGAGATGGGACGCCGACGGCCGCCCGTTCGCCGTCCGCACCTTCGAATCCGTCCACCGAACGTTGCACGGGCTCTCCAGCCTCACCGAATCGCTCGGCCTGGAACCCTCCGACCTCGTCGTCCTGGAGACGGACGGCAGCTTCGAACAGGCCGACAGCCTCAAGACCGCCTACGACGGCGCGCCGGAGACGGGGTACGACGTCTTCGCGCACAGCCTCGACCAGGTCGCGCTGCACCCCGGCATGACCGCCCGCCAGTCGGGGCTGGCCGGGCTGAGCGCCGCCTGCCGGGCCTGCCCGGTCGTCCGCAGCTGCGGCGGCGGCCTGTACGCCCACCGGTACCGGGCCGACACGGGCTTCGACAATCCCTCCGTCTACTGCGGTGACCTCATGAAGCTCATCAACGAACTCGCCGGCGACGCCGCCGGGTCCGCTGCCGGTTCCGTTGCCGGTTCCGTTGCCGCGGCGGGTCCTTCCGTGCCCGTCCAGGCCGGGGAGCCGGTGGTGCCGGCCGCCCTCACCGAGCGGCAGCTCGACCAGCTCGCCCGCGGGTACGGGGACCAGGACACCGTACGGGCCCTGTCCCGCGCCCAACTCGCCCTCACCCGGGCCATGCTGGCCGCCGCCTGGGACGCCTCCGGGCAGCCCGGATCGGCGGCCTGGGCGCTGCTGTCCGAACTCGACGCGAGCGCACCCGCCGCCGTCGACACCGTCCTCACCCACCCGTACGCCCGCGCCTGGGCCGCCCGCCGGCTCGCCGGGGACCTCACCGTCGGGCTCGGCCCGCTGGCCGCCCTGGCCGCCGCCGCCGCCGTCCGCGCCGGTCGGGGGGACGCGGTCGCGGTGCCGGTGCGCGGCGGGTGGCTGCACCTGCCGACCCTCGGTCGGACCGCCGCCCCGGACGGCGAGGCGGTCGTCACCGGCCTGGCCGACGGGTTCAGCGTGCGGGCGTCCGACGGATCGGTGTCCGCCGCCCTGGACCAGCCGCTGCGGCGGGTCCGGCTGGCCGGAGGGTGGACGGTCACCCTGGAGGACGTCGACCCGCTGCGCGACAGCCACGACCACGCCGTGGCCGGCCGGCTCTCCGACGGCGAACTGCTCGACTGGACGGGCGCGTTGCGCGAAGCCTGGGAACTGCTCGGGCACGACCTGCCCGCGTACGCGGAAGGCCTCCGGGCCGGCCTCACCACCATCACCCCGCTACGGCCGGGCCCCACCGGGCGGGACGTCAGCTCGGCCGCCCGGCAGGCCCACGGCGCGGTCGGCATCGCCCGGCCCGCGACCGCGCCGACGCTCGCACTGCTGCTCGCGCACGAGTTCCAGCACGTCAAACTCGGCGCCGTACTGGACCTGTTCGACCTCCACGACCCGGCCGACGACCAGCTGTACCTCGCGCCCTGGCGGCCCGATCCGCGCCCGCTCGAAGGCCTGCTGCAGGGCACCTACGCGCACCTCGCCGTCACCGAGTACTGGGGCACCCGCGCGCTCGCCTACGACGGGCTGCCGGGCGAGGCCGCCGACCGGGCGCGCACCCAGTTCGCGCTCTGGCGCCGGTACACCGCCGAAGCCGTCGACCGGCTGGCCGGATCCGGCGCACTCACGGCGCTCGGCTTGCGCTTCGCCGACGGCATGCGTGAGAGCGTCGCACCGTGGCTCGCCGTACCGCTGCCCGTCGCCGCCGAACGGGCCGCCGAACGGGCCCGTCACGAGCGTGGTCACGAGCGCGGCCGCGCCCGCCACGCCGAGGTCTGACCCAGAGGAGCGGCCATGCGCACCGTCACTGCTCTCACCGGCACTGCTCTCGCCGGCACCGCCCTCACCGGCACCGCCCTCACCGCTGGGGGTTTGGCCGCCGGGTTCGCCCAACTCGGCGTCCGCCCGGGCATGGTGGTGCACGTCGAGGCCTCCCTGCGCGCCCTCGGCCCGGTGGACGGCGGCGCCGCCACCGTCGCCGACGCGCTGCTCCACGTCCTCGGCCCCGGCGGCACCCTGGTCGCCTACACCGCCACCCCCGAGAACTCCGCCACCTCGCGCATCCACCAGACCGCCACCGCCGGCCTCACCCCGGCCGAGACCGCCGCCTACCGGGCCCGGATGCCGCGGTTCGACCCGGCGACCACCCCCTGCTCGCCGACCATGGGCGCCCTCTCCGAGGAGATCCGCACCCGCCCCGGCGCCCTGCGCAGCCGCCACCCCCAGACCTCCTGGACGGCCCTCGGCCGGCACGCCCGCGAGATCACCGCCCACCACCCCCTCACCTCCCACCTCGGCCCCGAGTCCCCGCTCGGACGCCTCTACGACCTCGACGCCCGGGTGCTGATGCTCGGCGTCCCGATGGCCCGCTTCACCGCCTTCCACCTCGCCGACCAGCGCATGCCCGACGTCCCCCTGCGCGAATACCGCTGCGTCGGCCCCGACGGCTGGCTCACCTTCCGGGCCCCCGAGCTCGACGACCTCCACTTCGCCGACCTCGGCACCCGCGTCCTCGCCGCCGCCACCGGCATCACCACCACCCACCTCGGCACCACCGACTGCCGCCTCGTCCCCCTCCGCGAAGCCGTCGACCTCGCCGAACACCTCCTCCGCCCCTGAGCCCCCCACCCCAGCTCAGTTGCTCCCGTCGCCGCTTCGGCCCCGCCGAAG
>NZ_JBHXML010000028.1:0-14707 GCF_042720345.1 Kitasatospora sp. NPDC058478
GCCCGGCGAAGGCGGCGGCGAGCCCGGCGAAGGCGGCGGCGAGCCCGGCGAAGGCGGCGGCGAGCCCGGCGAAGGCGGCGGCGAGCCCGGCGAAGGCGGCGGCGAGCCCGGCGAAGCCCCCGACGGCGAGCTTGATACCGGCCTTGGCGACGATCCAGCCGACCCAGGGGACGCTCCAGCCCAGCCAGTGGAAGACGGCCAGCAGGACGGCGGCGCCGCAGAGGGCGGCGAGCACCGTGACGGCCACGGCGGCGGCCCGCGAGAGCTCTCGTGGGCCGTCGCCCGTCGCGTCCTGCGACTGGTCGCCCGTCAGCTGCTTCGTGTCCCCATCACCCATGGGGATCATCCTACGGATTCCTCACCGGCTTCCTCACCGGCGGGCGCGATGGGTGTCGCCGAGGTGCTCGCCGGTCTCGTCGTCGGGGAAGCTGACGGCGAGGGTGACGCGGTACTCGTCCACGTCCTCGCGGTGCCCCGGCACCCGGGCCCAGGCCAGCGAGTGCACCTCGGCCCCGGGGGCCTGCCGGCACCAGGCGGCGGCCTCCTCCAGTACGCGGGCGGCCGAACGCCCGGTGCACACCACGGCGGTGTACGCGGCGACGGCGAGGTCCCCACCGCTGCGGGCGACCCGCGAGACCGCCCGGACGGCGGCCGCGGCCTGGGTCAGGTCGCGGGCCAGGTCGTCGACCACCCGAGGGGGGGCCGGCAGGACGACCGCTCCCTCGGCGACGGTCTCGGGCAGGTTCGCGCTCACAGTCCGGGCCTCCATCCGCATGGTCACGGGGCACAGCATGCCGGGCGGAGATTCCTGGCATGCCCTTTTCACCAGAACGTCACCCGTCCAGGGGCGAGTTGGGGCCGCCCCCTGGCGTCCGCACGCCCGCCCTGGTAGGGAAACGCCCGCCCGACGGCAGGCATCCACGCAGGTCAGGAGGGTCGACGGCGGGCGCCGCCGGGGAGCCCGGAACGACGCGCACGCACCACCCCCGCGCCCCGGACCGCCGGTCCGGGCCCCTGCACGCCCGGCCCACCACCGGCACGCCCCCGGTCAACTCCCTTGGCAGAAAGGGGAGATGCCGCCGACACCCGACCCGGACACCCCTCCGGCGCCGCCACCGGGTCGGCGGACGGAACCTGCGGGGGACGCGCGCGCACGCCAACTCGCTTACCCGGCAGGGCCGTCGGCCCGCCCGGCCGCGGCGCGGATCCGGCCCCGACCCGAGCCCGAGCGACAGTTCCCCCGCCCCTGGTGACGTGCGGCTTGTGACGCCGGTGCCGGGCCGGGGCAACCTCCGGCCACCCCTGTCGCGTCAGATCGTCGTGATACTAATCGTTGCGACTGTGGGAGCCGCCGGCCGGCGGCAGGCACGATGACGGCGGTTCATCCGTTCCGGGAGGGCCGGGACGGCTACGGGGAGGGGCACGGTATGACGGCGAGGTTCGGCAAGGTGCAGGGCGGGCGCGGGCTGCGGCTCGGCAAGCGGGTCACGGGGACGGCTGCGGCCTTCACCGCACTCGCCGCGCTGACGGGCTCCCAGGTGACGGGCTTCGGGCTCGCCCCGGTCGCGGCCGCCGACGCCGTGACGGCGCCGGACACCGCCGGCTCACCGGCCGGTGGCGGCCCGACCGCCGGCGCCGGCAGCACCTTCGGCACCGGCCTCCCGGCCGACGGCGGCGGCACCGTCCAACTGCCGCAGCCGCCCGGCACGGTGCCCGGCGCGCCCACCGCCGGCCCCTTCGCCGCCACCGGCCCGGCCCTGCCCGCGACCGTGCTCGCCGCCTACCGCCAGGCCGAGGCCTCGGCCGCGCAGCGCTCGCCCGGCTGCCACCTGCCGTGGCAACTGCTGGCCGCGATCGGCCAGGTCGAGTCCGGCCAGGCCAACGGCGGCCAGGTGGACGCGGCGGGGACGACCCTCACCCCGATCCTCGGACCGGCCCTGGACGGCAACGGCTTCGCCGCGATACCCGACAGCGACGGCGGGCGCTACGACGGCGACGCGCGCTGGGACCGCGCCGTCGGACCGATGCAGTTCATCCCCTCCACCTGGGCGACCTGGGGCACGGACGCCAACGGCGACGGCAAGGCCGACCCGAACAACATCTTCGACGCCGCCGAGAGCGCCGCCCGCTACCTGTGCGCGGGCGGGCGCGACCTCGCCGACCCGGCGCAGCTCGACCGGGCGATCCTCAGCTACAACAACTCGGGCGAGTACCTGCGGACGGTCCGCAACTGGATGGCGCACTACGGCAGCGGCACCGTCACCACCGTGCCGAACCGCCCGGCCTCCTCGACCCCGCCGGCCTCGCTGCCCTCCCCGCTCCTGCCGCTCGTGCCGCTGCTGCCCCCGACCGGGACGACGCCGGGCGCCACCGCCGGGACGCCAAGCGCCCCCGCGACCACCCCGACCCCGGGCGGGCAGCCCTCACCGAGCGCGCAGCCGACCTCGCCGGCCCCGACGCAGTCGTCCTCCGCGCAGCCGACGACGGATCCGAGCACCACCCCGACGGGCACGCCCAGCAGCACGCCGCCGTCGACCCCGCCGGCCACGCCGTCCGGCACGCCGTCGACCACTCCGTCGGGCACCCCGTCCGGAACGCCGACCGGAACGCCGACCGGCACCCCCACCACGACGCCGACCACGACGCCGACCGGAACGCCCACCGGCTGCCCGAGCCCGACGGCCACGGCCACGACCACCCCGACGGGCAGCCCGTCCCCGACGGCCACCCCGACCGGAACGCCGACCGGCACCCCGGCCACCCCCGGATGCGCCACGGCGACGCCGACCCCCGGCGGCACCCCCACCCCGGGCGGCACCCCCTCCTCCGCCGCCCCGAGCACGACCCCCAGCGCGGGCCTCTCCCCCTCGGCCGCCCCGCCGACCCGCTGACACCGCCTCATCCGCCGACGGCCCGCACCCCTGGTGCGGGCCGTCCGCGTTCCCCGCCCCGCCCGCTACGCTCCCGAGACCGAGACCGAGACCGAGACTGAGGCCGAGCCCTACGCCGGATCCGACCCGGCCCCGGCGCCGGCCCCGGCCCCCGGCAGCGCCCCCGGCCCCAGCCCCTCCCGGTGCACCCGCCACCGCGCGAGCATGCCGTGCAGTTCGTCCACCATGAACGCGAAGAAGGCCGCGCTCTCCCCCAGCCGCGCCCCCGCGACGGTGCCCGCGCCGACGGTGGCCTCGCCGTCCCTGAGCACCCGCACCCAGCGCAGCAGGTACTCGTCGCGCCGGGTCAGCGACTCGAACCAGACGTCGTTCAGCACCCGGTAGCGGTCGCGCCGCGAGCCCGGCTCGCGTTCCTTGGCGGCCAGGCCGATCTGGATGAGGTAGCGCATCCCGCCGGACACCGCGGCCGGGCTGATCCGCAGCCGTTCGGAGAGCTCGGCGGAGGTCAGCACGCCGCTCTCCTCGGCCATCAGGCAGGAGAAGAGCCGGGACGGCATCCGGCCCATGCCCGCGGACGCCAGCTCGGCCGCGAACCGTTCGACGAAGTCCGACACCGCCTGCTCGTCGCGCCCCTGCTCCGCTTCCCGCTCCACCACGCGCGCCTTCCCCTCTCCGGTGATCAACAACTCGACTGAACTTTAACGCCTTCCCAATATTCACGTTTTTCTGAAACTACGGTAGCTTCAGCATCATGACGAAGGCAATCACCCTGACCGGCCTGCGCAAGACCTTCGGCCGGACCACCGCGCTGGACGGCCTCGACCTCACCGTCGAGACCGGCGAGGTGCACGGATTCCTGGGGCCCAACGGCGCCGGGAAGTCCACCGCCATCCGGGTGCTCCTCGGTCTGCTGCGCGCCGACGGCGGCAGCGCCCGACTGCTCGGCAAGGACCCCTGGCACGACGCCGTCGAACTGCACCGCCGCCTCGCCTACGTCCCCGGCGACGTCGAACTGTGGCCCAACCTCACCGGCGGCGAGGCCATCGACCTGCTCTCCCGGCTGCGCGGCCGGCTCGACCGCCGCCGCCGCGACGAGCTGATCGAGCGCTTCGACCTCGACCCCACCAAGAAGGGCCGCAGCTACTCCAAGGGCAACCGGCAGAAGGTCGCCATCGTCGCCGCGCTCGCCTCCGACGCCGAACTGCTGCTGCTCGACGAGCCGACCTCCGGCCTCGACCCGCTGATGGAGGTGGTCTTCCAGGACGTCGTCCTCCAGGCCCGGCGGCAGGGGCGGACCGTCCTGCTGTCCAGCCACATCCTGGACGAGGTGGAGAAGCTCGGCGACCGGGTCAGCATCATCCGCCACGGCCGGGTGGTGCAGACCGGCAGCCTCGGCGAACTGCGCCACCTCACCCGCACCACGGTCGAGGCCGAGACCCACCGCCCCGTCACCGGACTGGAGACGCTGGAGGGCGTGCACGCCGTCCGCACCGAGGGCGCCCGGGTGCACTTCGCCGTGGACGGCGCCCACCTGGACGCCGCCATCCGCCGCCTCGGCGAGGCCGGACTGCGCAGCCTGGTCAGCCATCCGCCCACGCTGGAGGAGCTGATGCTGCGCCACTACGGCGACGAGCTGGCCGCCAACGGGCACCCGCTCGACGGCGAGGCCGCCCGATGACCGCCACCACCACCGCGACCAGCGCGCCCGCCACGGCCCCGCGCCCACCCCGCCCGCACACCACCCTGGCCGGTACCATCACGCTGCTCCGCTTCGCCCTGCGCCGCGACCGGCTCCGCCTCCCCGCCTGGGTGCTCGGCCTCGGCCTGCTCACCCTCGCCAGCGCCAACAGCGTGCACACCCTCTACCCGACCGCCGCCGACCGCGCCTCGATCGCCCACGCCTCCGCCGGCTCAGCCGTCCTCGCCATGACCGGCCCCGGGCACTACCTGGCCGACTACACCTGGGGCGCCATGCTCGGCCACCGGCTGCTCGGCCTGCTGGCGGTGCTGGCCGGGCTGATGAGCGTGCTGACCGTCACCCGGCACACCCGGGCCGAGGAGGAGAGCGGGCGGGCCGAGCTGGTCCGCTCCGCCGCCGTCGGCCGACACGCCCAGCTCGCGGCCGCCCTGGGCGCCGCCGCCGTCGCCGACCTCGCGCTCGGCCTGCTGCTCGCCGCCGGGCTGCCCGCCCTCGGCGTCCCCGGGCTCGGCACCGGCGGCGCGCTGCTGTTCGGGGCCGCGACCACCGCCGCCGGACTGCTGTTCGCGGCGGTCGCCGCCGTCGCCGTCCAGGTCACCGCGCACGCCCGGACGGCCTCCGGGCTGACCCTCACGGTGCTCGGCGCCGCCTACGCGGTGCGCGCGGCCGGGGACGCCGGGTCGAACGGGCTCTCCTGGGCCTCCCCGATCGGCTGGCTCCAGCGCAGCTACCCCTTCGTGGACGACCGCTGGTGGCCGCTGCTGCCCGCGCTCGCCCTGACCGTCGTCACCGGCGCGGCCGGCTTCGCGCTGAGCACCCGCCGGGACGTGGGCGCCGGCCTGCGCGCCGCCCGTCCGGGGCCGCCCACCGCGCGCCCCGCCCTCGGCACCCCGCTCGGCCTCGCCCTGCGCCTGCACCGCGGCCTGCTGGGCGGCTTCGCGGTCGCGCTGCTGCTGCTCGGCGCGATGTACGGGTCACTGCTGGGCGGCGCCGACGCGATGGTCAAGGACGTCGACCAGCTGAAGGAGGCCCTCGCCCGGCTCGGCGGCCGCTCGCTCACCGACTCCTTCGCCGCGATGACCCTGCTGGTGGTGGCGGTGGTCGGCGCGGTCTACGCGGTGCTGGCGACGCTGCGCCCGCGCGCCGAGGAGAGCGCCGGGCGGGCCGAGCCGGTGCTGGCCACCGGGGTGTCCCGGTCCGGCTGGCTGGGCGGGCACCTGGCGGCGGCGCTGCTGGGCTCGACCGCGGTGCTGCTCGCGGCGGGGGTGGGCTTCGGCCTGGCCGGGGCGCTGTCCACCGGTGACGCCGGCGCGTTCCCGCGACTGCTCGGCGCGGCCCTGGCGTTCGCGCCCGCCCAGTGGGTGACGGTGGGTTTCGCCGCCGCCGTGTACGGCTGGCTGCCCCGGGCGACGCAGCTGGCCTGGCTGGTGCCGGCGTACGCGTTCGTGATCGGGTACCTGGGCCCGCTGCTGAAGCTCCCGGCAGGGCTGGACCGGCTCTCCCCGTTCGGGCAGGTGCCCCGGCTCCCGGCAGCCGCCATGGACTGGACGCCGCTCGCGGCGCTCACCCTGGTCGCGGCCGCCCTGATCGCCCTGGCGCTGGCCGGGTTCCGGCGCCGCGACCTGGAAGTGCACTGACATCGAGGCCCGCGACGGGGCCGGCCGCGGCGGGCCGGCCCCGGACCGGGTCACAGGTGCTTGACCAGCTCCGGCATCAGGTCCTGGAAGGTCCGCCCGCTGGCCGGCTGCCCGATCGCGGTCATCTGCCAACCGGTGGGCGTGCGCTGCACCTTGGCCATGATCTGCGCGGTGTACGGGCCGCCCCCGGTGAGCGTGTACCGGGCCAGTTCGGCGCCGGTCTGCTCGTCGACCAGCCGGCAGAAGGCCGCCTCGACCTCCTGGAAGGTCTGGCCGGTGAAGGAGTTGACGGTGAAGAGGATCTGGTCGACCTCGGCGGCCATCTTGGTCAGGTCGACGGTGATCGACTCGTCGTCGGTCGCGTCGCCCGCGCCGCCGACCAGGTTGTCGCCGCTGTGCCGGACGGAACCGTCATTGCTGTTGAGGTGCTGGAAGAAGACCACGTCCACCGGCCGCCCCTGGGAGAACAGCACCGCCGAGGCGTCCAGGTCGATCTCCCGACCGGCGGCCAGCAGCTTGGCGAAGAAGCCCTTGGGCTGCGCGGCCTTCCAGCCCAGGCCCATCCGGACCACACTCAGCTGACCGCCGCCCGGCTTCTCCAGGCTGATCTTCTGCCCCTTGGCCAGCGAAACGCTCATCGTGCCCTCCTCGTCCCTGCCGCCGCTCCGTGCCGTGAATCTACAGCACTGTCGAACTTCTATGATCATCCGACCGGCGCGCTCCCAGCACCCCTACCCCGCGCTCCCCCCGCCGTCACCACCGGGGGCGGTCTGCACACTGTCAAGCGCCCCGGGGAGGAGCTTGCGCGGGGCGGGCGCGCAATCCGGCTCGGTCAACCTGGCAACCGGCGATCCGACGTCTGGCGTAGCCGCGAACAGGGGCCGAACAGGCGGGCGGCACGCGGTCTAGGGTCGGCTCGGAGGCGCCGCCGACCGGGAGAACGGCCGCCGACGCACCGAGCGTTCCGCGCACGTTCCCGTGATCCGCCAACCCACGCTGGGGGGACCACCATGTCCGAGCACGAAGGAACACCGCCCGCACCCGCCACCGCCGCCACCACCTCGCGCCTCGGCCGCCGCCGCCTGCTGCGGGCCGGCCTGGGCACCGGCGGGGCGCTCGCCGCCGTCCGCCTGCTGCCCGGCGGCCAGGCCTGGGCCGCCACCCCGGAGCCCGCGCCCGTACCGGAGTCCGCGCCCGTACCGGAGTCCGCGCCCGCACCCGCACCCCTCCCGGGCACCGCCGCCACGGCGCAGCCCTGGCCGGACTGGGCCCGGTTCGCCCGCGTCGGCGACGGCACCTTCAACGAGCCCGCCGACATGCAGAGCGCCGTCGACGCCCTGAAGGCGCAGAACGTCAGCGTCATCGAACTCGACACCCTGCTCTCCAACTGGCTCACCGACGCCGAGTTCGCGGCCCACATGGCCGAGGTGAAGACCTTCACCGGCCTGGCGCACGCCGCCGGCCTCAAGGTCGTCATGTACTACCCCTCCCTGGAGCTGATCTCCCCCGGCGGCGAGAAGGGCCGCTCGTTCTACAAGAACGACCAGGGCGGCGCCTGGGTGCAGCGCGACCTCGCCGGAAAGCCCAACGTGTTCTACGGCAGCGTGGTGGTCTGGGTCGACCCGGGCGACGAGAGCGTCTGGCTCAGCCCCAACTCGCCCTGGCGGGACTACTACCTCAAGCGGATCAAGGGCGTGGCCGCCACCGGTGTGGACGGCATCTGGCCGGACGTCCCGATCTACTTCGACGGCGTGCTCTCCTGGTGCGACGCCTCCACCTGGGGCGCGGCCGCCTTCAAGGCCGACACCGGCCTCGCCCTGCCCAAGGCCGCCGACTTCGCCGACCCGGTGTTCCGCCGCTACGTCGAATGGCGCCACCGCAACCTGCTCCAGTTCCAGCTCGACATCGCCGCCGCCGGGCGCGCGGTCAACCCCGACCTGGTCACCTTCGTCGAGACCGTCTCGATGGACTACCGCTACGCCACCTCGATCGGCCTGGACGGCGGCTACCTGCGCCAGGCCGAGGGCGCCGTCAGCCAGGTCTGGGAGGTGGACATCCTCGGCAACTACGACGGCATGCGGCACGCCACCGCCTCCGACTGGGTCTGTCTCATCTCGATGTACAAGTACGCGCGCGGCGCCAGCGGCACCAAGCCCGCCTGGGCGTTCTCCTACGGCTGGCAGGCCGACGACGCCTCGCTGGTGATGTCCCAGCTGATCGCGGCCGGCTGCAACCCCTACGAGGTGAAGACGCCGTACAAGAACGACACCGTGGACGCGGCGATGCGCGCCCGGATGTACCGCTTCGTCCAGACCAACCAGGAGCGGCTCTACAACGCCGCCTCGACCGCCCAGGTCGGCGTCTACCACTCCAGCCCGTCCCGGGACTACGTCAGCCCGGGCGCGGGCATCGGGATGTACGTCAACGCGACCGCGCCGGCCGGGATCGCCGACTGGTGGGGCGGCGACGACCCGGAGCAGAGCTGCGCCTCCGTCCCCTGGCTGGGCGAGTTCCGGGGCGCGGTGAAGGCGCTGGTGTACGCGCACATCCCGTTCGACACGGTGCCCAGCCCCGGCCTGGCCGCCGCCGACCTGGCCCGGTTCAAGGTGCTGCTGCTGCCCGACCTCCAGGCGGTCTCGGACGCCGAGGCGGCCGTGCTGCGGGGCTTCGTCGCGGCCGGCGGGACGATCGTGATCACCGGCCCGGCGCCCACCGCGCTCGACGAACTGGGCGGCCAGCGCACCGAGTTCGCCCTCTCCGACGTGCTCGGGCTGCGCCGCGGAAGCCCGCTGCCGGCCGCCAAGCAGAACGCCTACGGCAGCGGCACCTGCTGGTACGTCCGCAACCGGGCCGGGCTCAGCTACCTCACCAAGACCGACCAGGCCTCGGCCGACCAACTGCTCGCCCCCGTCCGCCAGTCCGCACCGCCCGCCGTCACCCTGGCCGGGGACCGCCGGATCTTCCTGGACGCGCGGCGGCTCGGCAACGACACCGTCGTCCACCTGGTGAACTTCACCAACTTCGGCGACACCCCGGCGGCCTTCCGCACCACGCCCGCCAACTGCACGCTCTCCTACGCCCTCCCCGCCGGCGCCGCCGTCACGGCCGTCACCGTCGCCACCCCGGACGGCACCGACCCGACGCCCAAGCCCGTCCCGTACACCGTCACGGGAGCGACGGTCAGCGTGCCGCTGACCGTCGTGCAGTACTCGGTCGTGACGGTGACGGTGGCGGCGAGCTAAAGCGCGGGCGCGGGGATGCGCCAGAGGGCGGCGGGGTTGGCCTCGCCGCCCGGGGCGGACTCGAAGGCGATCCACTTCCCGTCCGGGGACCAGCTCGGCGCGCCGTCGTACGAGCCGTCGTCGCCGGTCACCCGGACGGGGCTGCCGCCGTCGGCCCCGACCACGAAGACCTGGGCGTTCGGCAGGTCGCCGAGGTTGGAGGAGAACACCAGGTACCGGCCGTCCGGGGACCAGGTGGGATCGGTGTGCTCGCCCGGCACGTCGGTGACCTGGCGCAGGCCGGTGCCGTCCGCGCCGACCGTCCACAGCGCCCAGTTCTCACTGCCGGCGGCACGCCGCTGGAAGACGATCCGGTCGCCCCGGGGCGACCAGTTCGGCTGCCGGTTGTCGGTGCCGGTGCCCTTGCCGTCGACCAGCCGGACCGGAGGGCCGCCGTCGCGGCGGACCTTCCAGAGCGAGTCCTGTTCGGCGTCGTCGCCGTGCACGGCGGCGTGTTCCGGCTCCCAGCTCTGCTGGAAGACGATCCAGGCGCCGTCCGGGGAGAAGCTCGGCTCGCTGTAGCCGCTGCCGTCCTCGTGCCGGGTGACCCGCTCGGGGCTGCCGCCGGGTGTCATCAGCCAGACCTCGTCGTGGCCGGACTCCCGGTCGGTGGCGAAGGTGAAGGCGCCGGTGGCGGCGTTCCAGCTGGTGCCCGGGAGGTTGACGGCGGCCTTGTCGGGATCCTCCAGGACCTTCTGCGGCGTGCGGGCGCCGTCCAGCGGCAGCACCCCGAGGGCGGCGGCGCCCTTGTTGTAGCCCTCGCTGAACTCGGTCAGCAGCACCGAGCGGCCGTCCGGGGCGAAGGCGGGGTTCTGGGCGCTGCGACCGGCCTCGGCCCGGTAGAGCAGTTCGGCACCGTCGGCCCGGCGCTCTCCCCCGGTCGGCGGCGCGCCGCTGGCCCGGGTCGGCCGGGGCTGCGGCCCGCCCTCGGAGCCGGATTCGGCGCAGCCGGACAGCAGCAGCGCCGCGACGGCCGCGGCGACGAAGAACGTGCGAGTCCTCATGACTCACAAGCTAGTTGACACTTCGTCACATTGCGTACGCCGGCAGGCGGATCAGGCGTCGCCGTCCAGCAGGTGCTGGCGGACCTCCTGGAAGGTCCAGGCCCCGCCGGCCGGGCGGGCGAACACCCAGACCAGGTCGAAGCGGTCCGGCCAGGTGGCGGGCGCGCCGCTGCCGGCGGCGCCGAGCGCCTCGACGATCCGCGGGATCCGCGAGTGCTCCCAGCAGATCAGCACCGGCTGGGGCCCGGCCAGGGCGGCGCCGGCCAGCGCCGTCTCCTGGGACTCGGCGTACCCGGTGTCGACGGTCAGCCCGAGCTTGGCGGCCAGCGGGGTGACAGTCTGCCGCATCCGGTGCGCCCCGGCCAGCGGGCCCTGGTCGGTGGCGGCGAGGATCCGGGCGGGGGTGCGCAGGCCGGGGGCGGGCGGGGCGAACAGGGTGGGCAGCGCCCGGGCGCGGGACCAGCCGCGCTCGGTCAGGGACTTGCCGTCGTGGCCGCCGTTCTCGTCCAGTCCCGGGTGGCCGCCGTCCGGCTTCTCGCCGTGCCGGATGATCATCACCAGGGCCTCGCCGCCCGCGTCGCTCGCCCTGGCCGCGGCGGCCTCCTTGCCCGCCTTCTTGCCGGCCTTGCCGGAGGAGGCCGAGCAGCCCGCCAGCAGCACCGGAGCGGCGATCGCCAGGCCGGTGAGCAGGGTGCGCCGGGCCGGCCGAGCCGCCACTCGGTTCTCCATCACTCGGCCTCCCCTCACCTGGCCCCCCGCCACCTGGTCTCCCACCACTCGGCGCCCCGTCATCACTCGGCACCCCGCTCCAGGCGCACCAGCGCGTCGACCGCGACGCCGTCGCCCTCGCCCTTGTGCCCGGGCTCCGGGCCGACCGTCCGGTGCACCCGTTCGGCCCGGACGGTGCGCAGGCCACGGTCGGCGAGGTCGGCGAGGACGTCCTCCGGGGTGAACAGCACGGCCGGGTCCTGCGGGCCGCCGACGCCCTCGGTGAGGTTGCTCAGGTCGTGCCCGACCACCAGCAGGGTGCCGCCGGGAGCGAGCGCGGCGGCGGCGCGGCGCAGCGCGGTCCGCCGGTCCTGGGCGGGGACTTGGAGGTAGACGACCAGGATCAGGTCGTAGCCGGCGGCGGGGGCCTCAAAGGTGCGGGCGTCGCCGTGCCGCCAGGTGAGCCGGTCGGCGACCTCGTCGGGCAGGTCGGCGGTGAGCCGCTCGGCGCGTTCCAGGGCGACGGCGGAGTAGTCCAGCCCGGTGACCTCCCAGCCCCGGCCGGCCAGCCAGATGGCGTTGCGGCCTTCGCCGGCGGCCAGGTCGAGGGCGTGGCCGGGGGCGTGGGCCGGGGTGAGGCCGGCCAGTTCGCGGACCACCCAGCGGTTGGGCTCGGCGCCCCACACCAGCTCGGTCGCGGCGTAGCGGTCGTCCCAGTCCTGGCTGTCCATGGCGAGTCCTCCGTTCGGCGGGCCTGCTCCGCAGCGGTCAACCTACCGGGCCCGGGCGGCGGCGGCCCGGAACGGTCCAGCGGGCGGACACCCTTGACGGCGAATATTGGTCCAGTCCAATCTGTGATGTCGTGACGCGAGCGGGTCAGCCGGCCCGCCGCGCCCGCCGTCCGTACGTCGGCACGCTCCACCTGCCCGCGCGCCCCCACAGCGCCCGGGCGGCTCCCCCGGCCCACCCGGGCCACGCACCGCCGGAACCCCCACACATCCGGAGGACACACCGCATGCACGACCGCGTCATGCCCGCACGGCCCGCCCAGGCCGCCGGGCGCCGGACCGCTCCGCGCAGACGGGCCATGGCCCTGGCCCTCGCCGCCACGCTCAGCACCAGCGGCGCCGCCCTCGCCCTGACCCTCAGCCCCGCCTCGGCCGCCCCGGTGAACCTGCTGGCCAACGGCGACTTCGAGGCCGGCACCCTGACCGGCTGGACCTGCGCCAACGGCTCCGTCGTCACCACCCCGGTGCACGGCGGGAGTTACGCGCTCAGCGGCGCGGCCTCGGCCTCCGACACCGCGCAGTGCCAGCAGACCGTCACCGTCCAGCCGAACACCACGTACACCCTGTCCGGCTTCGTCCAGGGCAGCTACGTCTACCTCGGTGCCACCGGGACGGGCGTCAACTCCTCGGTCTGGACGCCCGGCGGCACCGGCTGGAACCAGCTGAGCACCACCTTCACCACCGGCGCCACCACCACCTCGGTGACGGTCTTCACCCACGGCTGGTACGGCACCGGCGCCTACTACGCCGACGACCTCAGCCTCACCGGCCCGGCCGGGCCCACCTCCACCGGCAGCCCCACCGCAAGCGGCAGTCCGACGGCCTCCGGAAGCCCCACCGCGTCCGGCAGCCCGACCGCGTCCGGCAGCCCCACCGCCTCGACCAGCCCCACCGCGAGCAGCAGCCCGACGGCCAGCGGCAGCCCCACCGGATCCGGCAGCCCGACCGCGACGGCCACCGCCAGCGGCCCGGCCGGGGACGGCAAGGTCACCACGCCCACCGGCGTCGCCGTCAGCAAGGTCACCGCGGGCGCCGTGGTGCTCACCTGGCAGCCCTCCACCCTGACCACCGGCGACGGCCCGATCGCCTACAAGGTGTGGTCCAACGGCCAGCTGGTCGCCACCTCGATGGGCACCTCCGTCGCCGTCAGCTCGCTGCTGCCCGGCAAGGCGTACACCTTCAGCGTCCAGGGCTACTCCGGCTCCCACGCCTCCGCCCAGTCCGCCGCGGTGAGCACCACGACGGCCGCCGCGCCCGCGCAACAGCCCGTCCGCTCGGCCTACTTCGACCAGTGGGGCGTCTACGAGAACGCGTACTACCCGAAGAACGTCGACACCAGCGGCGCCGCGGGCAAGCTGGACGTCATCCACTACGCGTTCGCCAACATCGACCCCACCAAGCTCACCTGCTTCCAGGCGGTGAAGGCCTCCGACTCGACCAACGAGAACAACCCCAACGCCGGTGACGGCGCGGGCGACGCCTACGCCGACTACCAGTCCGACTACAACTCCGGCACCAGCGTGGACGGCAGCAGCGACACCTGGGAGCAGCCGCTCAAGGGCAACTTCAACCAGCTGCGCCAGCTCAAGGCCAAGTACCCGAACCTGCGGTTCACCATCTCGATCGGCGGCTGGACGTACTCCAAGTACTTCTCCGACGCGGCCGCCACCGACGCCTCCCGGAAGACCTTCGTCTCCTCCTGCGTCGACATGTTCCTCAAGGGGAACCTGCCGACCGGCGTCGCGGGCGACGCCTCCGGCGGCGCGGCCACGGCAGCCGGCATCTTCGACGGCGTCGACCTCGACTGGGAGTACCCGGGCTCGGCCGGCGGCCACACCGGCAACCACTACTCCCCCGCCGACAAGCAGAACTTCACCCTCCTGCTCAAGGAGTTCCGCACCCAGCTGGACGCGCTCGGCTCCGCCCAGGGCAAGCGCTACCTGCTGTCCGCGGCCCTGCCCAGCGGCCAGGACAAGATCGCCCAGCTGGAGACCGACAAGATCGGCAACTACCTCGACTACGCCGACGTCATGTCCTACGACATGCACGGCGCCTGGGACGCCAAGGGCCCGACCAACCACCAGGACCCGCTGCACGACAGCCCGGCCGACCCGACCACGCCGATCACCCCCGGCACCCGCAAGTACAACGTGGACACCATGCTCGCCGCGTACACCACCGGCCTGCCCGAGTACGGCATCCCCGGCGGCTTCCCCGCCAACAAGCTGGTGCTCGGCATCCCGTTCTACTGGCGCGGCTGGACGGGCGTCCCGGCCGGCTCCAACTACGGCCTGTACCAGAGCGCGACCGGCCCCACGGCCGCCAAGCCGCTGAGCCAGGAGGCCGGACTGGCCGCCTGGAAGGAGCTCAACCCGACCGCCGCCACCACCCACTGGGACCCGGTCACCGAGAGCAGTTGGGTCTACGACGGCACCAACTTCTGGACCGGCGACACCCCGCAGGCCATCCAGGCGCGCGGGGCCTACACCAAGAGCAAGGGCCTCGGCGGTCTGTTCGCCTTCTCCCTGGAGAACGACGACGCCTCCGGCACGCTGCTCAACTCCATGGACGGCAGCCTGCGCTGACGCCCGGCACACCGGTGGGGCCCCCCCCCAAAACCCCCCGGCCCACCCAATATAAGCCGAGTTAAACCCGCCCGGGAAAACCCAAAAAAACCAGGCAGGGGAAAAACGACAAAA
>NZ_JBHXML010000028.1:14717-96383 GCF_042720345.1 Kitasatospora sp. NPDC058478
CTCCGTCACGCTGCTCAACTCCTTGGAGGCCAGCTGGGGATGACGCCCGGCACACCGGGGGGCCCTCGGGTATCACCGCCCGGCCCCACCGTGTTTCGGCGAGGTTCAGCGAGCCGTGCTCAGCCCTTCAGCCCGAGGGAGGGGAACAGGTCGACGAACGGCTGGGTGGTCACCGAGACGCTCCGACCGAACGGATCGTCGAAGTCCCAGATCATGAACAGCAGGAACGCGATCAGCGCGCTGAAGCAGCCCGCCAGGACCAACTCCCTCGGCGTGCGCCGAATCTGCAGCGCGAACAGCATGCCGACGGTCACCACGGCGCCGGTGATCAGGCCGAACCAGACGACCCCGGGCATGGTCGGCCCGGCGTTCTGCCCGCGCGAGTTGCGGGCGTCGTCGGCCTGGCTGATCCGGTCCATGATCGGCTGGTAGGACTGCGACTCCAGCTCGGAGGCCGGCGGCCGGGTGGCGACGTCCACCCGCAGCTTGTCCAGCAGTTCGGTGCCCTTGTCGGAGATCTCGCCGTTCTTGCGCATGTACTCCCACTCGACGTTCACCACGTACGAGACGTAGGCGTCCACGTCGGCCCGGACCTGGTCGCGGAACTCGGCCGGGTAGACCACCGCCCGGTCGCTCACCTCCTGCAGCGACTGCGCCTCCCGGAACAGGTCGTCCTGGGCGGCGCCGCGCGCCTCCCAGACGCCCGCGAGGGCGAGACCGAGGACGATCGCGTAGACCACGCCGATCATCATCGTGATGTAGTCGATGACGTCCGGCGTCTCGTCGACGTTCTTCTCGGTGCCCACCCGGCGGTGCCGCAGCACCACCACCGCCACCACGACGGCACAGGCCGCCGCCATCGCGATGGCCAACGCCAACCATTCGGACATGGGAACTCCCTTCTCTGGCTCGGCTTGTGACGGAACAAAGGGTCGGACTCGGCCCCAGGCAGGTCGGGCTCCAGGGCCGGACCGGGGGCCGGGGCGGGCCGCCTCGGTGGGGCGGTCAGGACCGCCCGGAACGGCCGCGGCCGCGTCCACGGCCCGGGCGCAGGGCTGCCGCCGCCAGGATGGCGGGCACGGTGACCAGCAGCATCGTGGTCGTCGCCGGGGCGTTGTGGTGGTGCTGCGGCGGGGCCGGCGGCTGCGCCGCCCGCACGTGGTACACCGGCTGCGCCGCCGGGGTCGGCCACAGCGGGCTCGGGCGCACCGGAGTCGGCGTGGCCGGACCGGGGGCCACCGGGTCCGGCGGGGGCGCGGGTGCCGCCGGGGCCGGCGCCGGGGGTGCAGGCGGGTTCGGCGCGGGCGGGTTCGGCGCGGGCGGGTTCGGCGCGGGCGGCGGAGCAGGCGCGGGCGCCGCCGGCGGTGAGGTGGGCCCAGGCGTCCTGCCGGGAGCCGGCGTTGTCGGCGCGGGGGTCGGCGACGCCGTGGGGACGGGTGCCGGAGTCGGACTGGGCTTCGACGTCGGCGAAGGCGTCGGGGTAGCGCTCGGCGTCGGGGTCGGCGTGGGGCTGGGCGTGTGGGTGGGGCTCGGCGTCGGGGTCGCCGTCGGGCTCGGGCAGGGGTGCGGGTGGTGATGGTGGTGGTGCCACCAGTCCCCGTGCCACCAGTCCCCGCCGTGGCCGCCGTCCCCGTCATGGCCCCCGTACCCGCCGTGCTCGTCGTCCGGGCGGCCGGGCTGTTGGCGGACCCCCGTGGTGTCCAAGGGTCGTGGTGAGGCCGGTCCCGGCGCGGCCTTCGGCGTGCGGCACGGGTGGTGCCGGTGCGGGGGCTTGGGGCCCTGGTGCCGCGCGTCGGCCGTCGGGGCGACGGTGACGCCGACCTGGACGTCCACGTCGACCCCGACGTTCACGTCCCCGCCCGGCCCGACCTGCACCGACACGTCCGTCCCGGTGCAGACGCACGAGTCGACGGTCGTGCCGTGCGGCTGCTCCCCGCCGTGGTGTTCGGTGCCGGACGCCGAGGCGCCGCCGACCAGGGCGCACATCGCGACCACGCCGACCGCGGCGCCGATCAGCCTGGTCCGCCGACCGGAGGCCGCACCCCCACCGCCGTCCAGCGATATCCGTCGGGACTGCCGGCGCTGCGGCATGGGCTCCACTCACCTCTCGGGTCGCCAGGGACGGGATCAGAACAGGGCGATCCGCCCGGCCCGCAGGAGGACGCGGGCAGGCGTGATCAGACGCGATCAGACGTGATGAGGCACGATCAGGCGGACGGCCCGCCTTCCGGGGGCGGGCCGTCCGTCATCAGGTCAAACGATCTTCGAGCCGGCCGGTTACGGCCCGGGCCCCTTGTCGGCCGTCCTCAGTGGCGGCGGTGCGCGATCTCGACGTTCTCCAGGACGCCGACCGCGTCCGGCACCAGGATCGCGGCCGAGTAGTAGGCGCTGACCAGGTACGAGATGATCGCCTTCTCGTCGATGCCCATGAAGCGGACGGACAGCGACGGCTGGTACTCGTCCGGGATGCCGTTCTGGTGCAGGCCGATGACGCCCTGGTTGTCCTCACCGGTACGGATCACCAGGATGGAGCTGGTGTTCTCCTTGGTGATCGGGATCTTGTTGCACGGCAGGATCGGCACCCCGCGCCAGGCCGGCACCTGCTGCCCGCCGAGGTCGACGTGGTGGGGGTACAGGCCACGGGCGTTGAACTCGCGGCCGATCGCGGCGATCGCGCGCGGGTGGGCGAGCAGGTAGTCGGGGTCGCGGCGGCGGTTGAGCAGCTCGTCCAGGTCGTCCGGGGTGGGCGGGCCGGAGTGGGTCTGGATCCGCTGGTCGAAGTCGGCGTTGTTGAGCAGGCCGAACTCCGGGTTGTTGACCAGCTCGTGCTCCTGGCGCTCGCGCAGCGCCTCGATGGTCAGCCGGAGCTGGTGCTCGACCTGGTTCATCGGCTCGTTGTACAGATCGGCGACGCGGGTGTGGACCTTGAGGATGGTCTGCGCGACGCTCAGCTCGTACTCGCGGGGCTTGAGCTCGTAGTCCACGAAGGCGCCGGGCAGCTCGAACTCGCCGTGGTGGCCGGCCGACATGGCGATCTCGGCCTCGCCGCGCTCGTTCTGGGCCTGCTGCGGCAGGGCCAGGAACCCGAGCAGGTGCTCCTGGAGGCTCTGCGAGTTGTCCCGGATGGCGGCGAAGTCGCGGCGGGTCAGGGTGAGCGCGACGCCGGCGGTGGCGGTCGTGGCGGTGAACTCCCAGGCGGCGTCCGGGTTCAGCAGGGCGTCGTCGCCGAAGCGGTCGCCGTCGCCGGCCACGCCGACCACGGTGTCGTCGCCGTACTTGCCGGTGCCGATCTTGTTGACCTTGCCGTGCGCGATCAGGAAGATCCGGTCGGCGGCCTCGCCCTGGGTGGTGAGCACCTCGCCGGGGCCGAAGTCGCGCTGCTCGCAGCGGTCGGCGAGGGCGGTCAGCACCTCCTCGTCCTCGAAGCCGCGCAGCAGGGCGAGCTCACCCAGCTCGGCGGGGATCACCCGGACCTGGGAGCCGGTCTTGATGAACTCGACCACACCGTTGCCGACGGTGTAGGTGAGCCGTCGGTTGACACGGTAGGCGCCGCCGGCGGCCTGTACCCAGGGAAGCACCTTGAGCAGCCAGCGGGAGGTGATCTCCTGCATCTGCGGTGCGGACTTGGTCGTGGTGGCAAGGTTGCGGGCAGCGGCCGTCGTGAGGCTGGACTGCTGCGGGACCTGCGCTGTCTCCGGGCTCGTGTCCACGGGCATCGGCAGGGGTCTCCATTCATCTGGTCGGATCACGCGGTCAGGGTCGGACGGCGACGGAGTCGTCCCTGCCCACCCCGACTGATGCCATGACGGATCATCAGACACGCGTATCGATGGGGGTGTTGGCGATTCATCGCGATCACGGCCACCGTCTCCCGGCGGCCCATCGGGAACCCTAGATCACCAGCGCCCGGCCGGACCCGCGCGGAGACCGACTACCCCCCGATAGGGTGAATCTGAAGCAGTCCCATTCCGCTCGGGCCCCGGGTCGCGAGAACATCCGTTCGCCACCGCGGATCCCGCGCGACCGACGCCCGCCCGCGACCGCCCGCACGCCCGGACAAAGCGGACAGGCGGCGTACCTCCCGTACGACATCGGCGGGAGCGGATCGTCAACGGGGGCGGCGAAACGGGGCAGGTCAGCTGCGCCCCGACCATGGGCACCGGCCCGCCACCGGGCTCCGGGCACGCGAACGGCCCGTCAGGTGCCGGGACGGGGGCGGCCGGCACCTGACGGGGGATCGGGGATGCGCAGTGGGGGTGCGACGGGGAAGCGGCGAGGGCAGCGCCGGTCGGGCGATGCGTCAGGCGCAGGCGATCTGGCTGCCGGGGATGCCGACGATGCCGGAGTTCTTGGCCTCGCCCCCCTTGTACTCGTAGTACAGGTAGGAGTAGAAGTCGATCCTGGTCGCCGCGCCGCAGGTCGAGTCCGGCGCCACGGTGTAGGTGACCGAGAAGCTGCTGGTGGCACCAGGGGCGAGCGGCACGTTGTACCGCGCGATCCCGCCGTGGACGTTGTCGCTGCAGCCGTTGGTCTGGGTGCCGCAGGCCGTGGCGGCGAACTTGAGGCCGTTCTCCAGACTGGTCTGGTAGGTCGGCTGAACGCTCTGGTACACGAACTGGATCGGCGTGTCGTACGGGTTGCTGAGCGTCAGGGTCAGGGTGAACTCGCCGCCCCGGACGGTCGTTTGCCGGTCGGAGACGGCCGTGAAGGGCAGCGGGGTGTCGGCCTGGGCGGGTGTGGCGGAGAGGAGCAGACCGACGGCGAGGGCCGGGCACGCGGCGAGGGCGACACGGCTCAAATGTGTTCTGCGCATGACCAAGGAGCGTAGGGCGCCGTACCGGTTCCGTTGCCCCGCTCCGCCCCGGTCCGTACCGACGCACGAGTCGGGGGCGGACACCGTGGACCAGCCCGGCCGCGTTCCGCCCCCACTCCCCCGCCCGGGGCCCTATGCTTCGCCCGCCGCCCCGGACGGCCACCCGAGGCCCGTCGCCCGGCGGGCCGGCGCCGGTCCGGCCGCCCCTGGCCCGGCCGGTTCAGGCGGGCGGCGGCAGGATGTCGCAGAGCGCGGCGAGCGCCGCCGGGTAGGCGTGGTCGGGCGGCGTGGCGTAGCCCACGACCAGGCCGTCCATGACCGGCATGGCCTCCGGGCCGATCCCCGGGTGCCGGAAGTCGGCGAGCCCGTCCAGGCCCAGGCCCCGGCGGGCGGCGGCCTGGAGCACCGCGTGCTCGGTGCCGGGCTCCAGCCGCAGGACGGCGTGCAGGCCGGCCGCGACGCCGGAGACCCCGACGTGCGGGGCGCTCGCCGCCAGCGCGGCCACCAGCTGGTCGCGGCGCTCCCGGTAGCGGCGGCGCATCCGCCGCACGTGCCGGTCGTAGCCGCCGGAGTCGATCAGCTCGGCGAGGGTCAGCTGGTCCAACGCGCTGGCCCAGCCCTCGCGTTCGCCCTTGGCGGCGAGCACCCGGTCGACCAGGTGGTCCGGCAGCACCATCCAGCCGAGCCGCAGCGCCGGCGACAGGCTCTTGCTGACCGAGCCGAGGTAGACCACCCGCTCGGGGTCGAGCCCCTGGACGGCGCCGACCGGCTGGCGGTCGTAGCGGAACTCGCCGTCGTAGTCGTCCTCCAGCAGCAGGCCGCCGCGCCCGCGCGCCCAGTCGACCACGGCGGCGCGGCGGCCGGCGTGCAGCGGTCCGCCGGTCGGGAACTGGTGGGCGGGGGTGAGCAGGGCCGTCCGGACGTCCTGACGGTGCGCCAACCCGCCGAGCCGGGCGCCGTGTTCGTCGACCGGAAGGGGCACGGTGGCGACCCCGGCGGCGGCCAGCAGCCCGCGGTGGAACCCCAGCCCGTACGCCTCGACGGCCAGCGGCCCGGTCGCCTCGGGCGGCAGGGCGGGCGCCCCGCCGGCGAACAGCAGCCGCAGCGCGTGGGCGAAGCCCGAGCAGACCACGATCCGGTCCGGGTCGGTGCGCACTCCGCGGCCGCGGGCCAGGTAGTCGGCGAGGGCGGTGCGCAGTTCGGGCCGTCCCTGCGGATCGCCGGGCCCGAAGGCCTCGTTGGGCGCCGCGGTCAGGGCCCGCCGGGCGGCGGCCAGCCAGGCGGTGCGCGGGAAGGACGCGGCGTCCGGCTGGCCCTGGCGCAGGTCGTGGACGGGCCCCGGCCGCAGGGAGGGTCGAGGGGACGGGCTCGGCGGGACGGGCTCGGCGCGCTCAGCGACGGCGGTGCCGGAGCCCTGACGGGCGGTCAGCCAGCCCTCCGCGACGAGTTCGGCGTACGCCTCGGCGGCGGTGTTGCGGGCCAGCCCGAGGTCGGCGGCGAGCGCGCGGTACGGCGGCAGCCGGGTGCCGGGGGCGAGTCGGCCGCTGCGGATCGCCTCGCGCAGGGCCGCCATCAGCGCGGCACGGCGGCCCCCGACGGCGGGGAGGTCGAGGTGCAGGTCGCTGCCGGTCGGGTGGGCGGGCCCGGTGGGGTGCGCGCCCGGCGTTTCCGTCATGGTCACGCACCCTACCCGCCGCCGCCCGGCCCCCTGCCGGGCGGCCCGGCCCGCGCTACGGCACCACGGTGACCGGCCAGCGGCCCGCCTTCACCAGGCGGACGGCGACCGAGCCGATCACCCGGTGCCCGGCCTGCTCGGAGGCGCCGACCACGACGGCGTCGGCACGCAGTTCGTCCGCGAGCTTGGCCAGCCCCGTATAGGGGTCGCCGCGCATGGTGAGGAAGCGCCATTCCACCCGCCACACCTCCTTCACGTGGTGCTCGGCCTCGCGCAGGGCGGACAGCAGCTCGTCCGCGATCTCCTGGGTGGTCTCCTCCACCGCCGCCCCGGCCAGGGCGGTGGCCGCACCCAGGATCGGCTGGACGTAGGCGACCGCGAGGGTGGCGCCCTGCCGGCGGGCCAGCCCGGCGGCGTAGGCGGTGGCGCGCCAGGAGGAGTCGGAACCGTCCAGCCCCGCCAGGATCACCTTGGGCCCGTCCGTCCCCAGTTCGAAGCCCGCGGGGGCCGCTGCCACCCCGGGCTCCTCGGCGCCGCCGACGGCCTCCACGTCCTCTGCATCGCTCTCGTTGCTCATGGCCCCGAGGCTATGCCCGCCACCGTGCGTGAGCGGAGGGGGCCCTCCCGGTGAGGGTTGTGGCGCGGGCCACCCGGGGCGCCGGACGGTGCGGCGATTTCGACACCGGGGGCTGGTGGGCCGTCACGCGCTGTCGACGATGTGGGCGGGCTCACAGGGCATGCGGCGTGACGCAGGCCACTTCGCCGGGTGGTTTGATCTTGCAAATGGTGGCAAATCGGTCCAAATCATGTCATTTCCTTGATCCTTACGACCGGTAACAGCCCCCTGACGTGCCTAAACCTCCAAATCCTTGAAACCGCCTCAATCGCCCCCGTACCTTCGAACTCGTTGCACCAAGCACTCCGCTCCGGTCGGCCTCACCGCCCCGGATCCGGAACGGTGCCGGACCAGGCGAGCAACGTGTCCCCCGAAACCAACGGCCTTCCGAGGGCCTGGTTCCGCACGCTCGCAGCCCCCTCCGAAAGGACCCGCATGACTTTCCGTAACGAGACTGCCGCTGCCACCACCACCGCCACCCCGAAGCGCCGCAACCGCGTCCGGATGGCTCTGATGGCCGGGGCGATCACCGCCCTGCCGGTCGCCGGCCTCGTCACGGCCACCAGCGCCTCCGCCGCGCCGGCCACCGTCTGGGACAAGGTCGCCTCCTGCGAGGCCACCGGCAACTGGGCCGTCAACTCCGGCAACGGCTTCTTCGGCGGCCTGCAGTTCACCTCCAGCACCTGGGCCGCCTTCGGCGGCACCGCGTACGCCCCGCAGGCCCACCAGGCCACCAAGGACCAGCAGATCGCCATCGGCGAGAAGGTCCTCGCCGCCCAGGGCCCCGGCGCCTGGCCGATCTGCTCCGTCAAGGCCGGTCTGGGCAAGTAGTCCCCACCCCTCGGCCCGCCTGTCCAGGGCCCCCGACGCCGCCGCACCCTCCCCGGGTGCGGCGGCGTCGTCGCGTTCCCGCCCGCTGCGGCCGACCACACGCCCGCGCAGCGCCGCACGGTGCCCGTTCCGCTCGTGCGCGAGCTTCCCCGGGGGCCCCGGCCGGGCCCCGGCGCGTACCGAGGTGGCGACGTTCCGGCCGCGAGCCGGTCACGAACCGATCCGGCGCACCGCACGGCAGGTACGGTCGGCTCGCCGGGACCGTAGGCGAATTCCACCGGGGGGATCATGCGCCGCACCTGGACCCTGCTCGTGCTCGTGGCCTCGCTCGGGCTGGCCGCCTGCGATCCGCACACCGATCCCGGCCGCACGCTGCCGCCGGACGACCGGCCCGGCTACGCGATCCCCGCACCCAGCCCGCCCCACCCGCCGATGCCCGAGCTGCGCGGCCAGACCGTCCTGGCGGCACGGGCGCTGCTGCCCCTCTGGTACCCGGTCAGCGTGCGGGACGCCGATCCGCGGGGGCGGGTCGTGGTGGTGCAGTGGGAGTGGCAGGTGTGCGGGCAGAGCCCGGCGGCCGGCGAGGTGCTGACCGGGCAGGTGATCGGCCTGACCGCGATGCGCGTCGAGGAACCCTGCCCGTAGCGCAGGCCTGACGGCCCCCAGGCCCTACGGCGTGCCCGGCCGGGGCGGGAGCGGCAGCGGGAGAGCAGGCAGGCCGTCGATGCTGGTGCCGACGTACTGCTTGCCCTCGCAGTAGGTGTTGAACTCCTCCTCGTCCTTGCGGCCGAAGTACTGCGCGTGCAGCTCGCGGTCGGCGCGGTAGTCCATCAGCGGGACGGCGAACCCGCAGGAGTCGCTGACCCGTTCGGCCCGCACGAGCACTATCGCCCGCAGCCCCGAACCGTCGACGGCCGGGTCGAAGCGGCCCAACAGCCCGGCGAAGCGCGGGTCGTCGCGGAACACCGGCTCGCCCCGGCCGTGCACCCGCACCACGGTCGGCGGGCCGTCGAAGGCGCACCACATCAGCGTGATCCGGCCGTTCTCCCGCAGGTGGGCGATCGTCTCGGCGGTGGATCCGCCGAAGTCCAGGTAGGCGAGGGTGAGTTCGTCGATCACCACGAGCGTGCCGGAGCGGCCCTTGGGCGAGACGTTGACGTGCCCGTCGGTCGAGACGGGCGCGGTCGCGACGAAGTAGACGGGCTGCCGTTCGATGAACGCCCGCAGCCTGCCGTTGATGCTCTCGTACTGCTTTCCCATGCCCATCAGTGTGCGCGCATCCCGCCTGGCAAGAAAGCATGATCCACTGAACGAGACGGCCGCTCCACCGGGGGCACCCGCAGGACGGCCGAACTCGGCGGCCCCGGTGCGCATTTGTCCAGAACGCCCGCTCCGCTGCGGCACGCGCCCCACCGGCCGCCGATACTGGGAACGTGACGACGGAAGCCCCCGAGACGTCCGCAGCCGCGGCCGACGAGGCCGCAGACCCGGCCGCAGACACCGACGCCGGCCTGATCGACGAAGCCGTCCGCGCCCGGCCCGCGCCCGCGCTGCGCCCGTACGTGGCCTGGTACTCCGGGTACCGACAGCGCGGCATCCCGCCCGCCCTGCACCGCGGCCTGCCGTCCCCGTACCTGACGTTCATCCTCACCCTGGACGAGCCGCTGGTGATCGCCGGGCACCCCGACCCGGCGCAGCCGCCCGGCAGCTACCCGACGCTGCTCGGCGGCCTGCACACCGGCCCGGCGCTGATCACCCACGACGGCCGGCAGTCCGGCGTGCAGATCGCCGTGCACCCGCTGGCCGCCCGGGCGCTGTTCGGGCTGCCCGCCGGCGAGTTGGCCGGGATCGACCTCCCGGCGGAGGAGGTGCTGGGGCGGCTCGGCCCGCGCCTCCAGGAGCAGTTGCAGTCCGCGCGCACCTGGTCCGAGCGCTTCGCCGCGCTGGACGGGACGCTGCTGCGGGCCGCCCGTCCGTCCGGGCTGGTGCCGCCGGAGGTCGGCTGGGCCTGGCGGGCGCTGCGGCGCAGCAACGGCGCCCTGCCGGTGGCGGCGCTGGCCCGGGAGACCGGCTGGAGCGCCCGGCACCTCCAGGAGCGGTTCCGCCGGGAGACCGGTCTGACGCCGAAGGCCGCCGCCCGGGTGATCCGCTTCGACCGGGCCCGCCATCTGCTGGCCGCCTCGCCGCCGCCCCTGCTCGGCGACCTGGCCGTCCGCTGCGGGTACTTCGACCAGGCGCACCTGGCCCGGGAGTTCCGCGCCCTGGCCGGGGCGGCGCCGAGCGTGTGGCTGGCGGCGGAGGGGCCGGAGGAGGCGAAGTTCCGAAACGTCCAAGGCGGGGCGGCTGCGGCGGCCGCAGAGTGGGAGGCGTAAGCAACCCGAGCCCCCGAGGAGACAGCCATGGACGGCACCGCCCCCGCCCCGCAGGTCTGGCCCAGCCTGCGCGCCACCGACGCCCGGGCCCTGATCCGCTTCCTGGTCGACGCCTTCGGCTTCCAGGAGGTCGTCGCCTACGGTGAGGGCGGGTTCGTCGCCCACGCCGAACTGGCCTGGCCGGAGGGCGGCGGCGTGATGCTCGGCTCCGACCGGGAGACGCCCGAGGGCGGCGCGCCCTGCCCGGGCCGGCCGGGCGGTTTCACCGCGTACGTGGTCACCGCGGACCCGGACGCCGTGCACGACCGCGCCGTCGCCGCCGGGGCCCGGATCACCACCGCGCTCACCGAGACGGACTACGGCTCGCGCGACTTCGCCGCCGCCGACCCGGAGGGCAACCAGTGGTACTTCGGCACCTACCCCGGTGCGCCACGGCCCGCCGCCCCCGCGCGGGGCTGAGCGGCCGCCGACGCCGGTGGACCGGCTGCGCCCCCGCCGCCGCCCGGGCAGACTGGCTGCGGGGGCCACCCACAGGCCCGCCCAGGCTCCGGAGAGCACCCATGCCGCAGCTCACGGTGGACGGGCGCACCCTCGCGCTCTCCCACCTCGACAAGGTGTACTACCCGCGCACCGGCACCCTCAAGGGCGAGGTGCTGCGCTACTACGCCGCCGTGCACGGCGCCCTGCTGCCCCACCTGCGCGACCGCCCGGTCTCCTTCCTGCGCTGCCCGGACGGCGTGGAGGCCGAGGTGTTCATCGCCAAGAACCCGCCGGCCGGCACCCCGCGCTGGGTGCGCACCGTCGAGGTGCCGAGCAGCGGCGGTGGCCTGCGCCAGGTGGTCCTCGACGACGGCGCCGCACTGCTCTGGGCCGCCAACCTGGGCTGTCTGGAACTGCACGTCCCGCAGTGGCACGCGGCCGCACCCGGGCTCGCCGACCGCCTCGTCCTGGACCTCGACCCCGGCGCGGGCGCGTCCGTCCTCACCTGCCGCACCGTCGCCGTCCTGCTGCGCGAGCGGCTCGCGGCGGACGGCCTGGCGGCCTGGGTGAAGACCTCCGGCTCCAAGGGCCTGCACCTGCTGGTCCCGATCGAGCCCACCCCCAGCGCCCGGGTCTCGGCGTACGCGAAGGCGCTCGCGGCCGCCCTGGAGGGCGACCGCCCGGAGCTGGTGGTGCACACCATGGCGAAGGCCCGGCGGGCCGGCCGGGTGCTGGTCGACTGGTCGCAGAACAACGCCAGGAAGACCACCGCCGCGCCGTACACCCTCCGGGCCAGGCCGCTGCCGACGGTCTCCACCCCGCTGTCCTGGGCCGAGCTGGAGCGCGCCGCGACGGCGGACGACCTGGTGTTCACCCTCGCCGAGGTGCCGGAGCGCCTCGCCGCCAACGGCGACCTGTTCGCCCCGCTGCTGGACCCGGAGCGGGCCCGACCGCTCCCCGCCGGCCCGGCGACCCGGCAGGAGCAGACCCGCCAGGAGCAGCCCCGCCAGGTGCTCCACCCGCCCGTCGAGGTGATGCGCCCCGCCGCCGTCACCGCCGTCCCGCCCGCCGACGGCCTGGGCGGCGCGGGCGTGCAGTACGAGCTGAAGCTGGACGGCTTCCGCTGCGTCGCCTTCGCCCGCGGCGCCCGCCCGCCCGTCCTGCAGTCCCGCACCGGCCGCGACCTCGCCCCCGAGTTCCCACCGATCGCCGCCGCCGTCGCCCGGCTGCCCGAAGGGCTGGTGCTGGACGCCGAACTCGTCGCCTGGCGGGCCGGCCGGTTCGCCTTCGGGGAACTGCTGCGCACCCGCCGGGCCCGGGCCGCCGCCCCGGACGTCGTCCTCGGCCTGATCGCCTTCGACCTGCTCGCCCTGCCGGGCCGCGACCTGCGCCGGCTGCCGCTCACCGACCGCCGCCGGCTGCTGCTCGCCGCCCTGGCCGACGTCCCGCCGCCGATCCAGCCGGTCCTGGCCACCACCGACCGGGCGGAGGCGCTGGACTGGATGACCCGCCTCGCCGACACCGGCGTCGAGGGCCTGGTCTGCAAGGCCGCCGGCTCCCCCTACCGCCCGCGCGGCGCCGGCCGCGCCTGGGTGAAGTACCGCCGCAGCGACACCCTCGACGCCACCGTCCGCGCCTTCACCGGTCCGGCCTCCCGTCCGCACGCCCTCGTCCTCGAACTCGACGACGGCCGGGTGCTCCTCAGCACCCCCCGGCTCACCCCGGTCCAGGCCCGCGAGGTCGCCGAGGCCGCCGCTCCCCTCGCCGGCCCGCCCGTCACCGACCCCGAGCACGGCCCGGTCCACCCCCTCACCGGCCCGCTGCGCGCCGAACTGACCCTCACCGGCCGCCCGCCCGCCGCCGCCTTCGTCCGGCTGCGCGGCGACTGACCGCCCCCCTGCGTACCTCGGGCCTCGGCTGACCCGGAACTCCCCAGGGCGGGACGCGGGTTCACCCCTTCCGGCGCTTCGCCGCGTGGACGAACTCGGTGACCAGGGTGTCGTTGAAGACCGGCAGGTCGGCGGGTCGGCGGCTGGTGACGAGGGGGCCGGGGCCGGCGCGGCAGACGTGCACCTCCTCGTCCACCCAGTGGGCGCCGGCGTTGCGCAGGTCGGTGCGCAGGCTCGGCCAGGAGGTGAGGGTGCGGCCGCGGACGGCGTCCGCCTCGATCAGGGTCCAGGCGGCGTGGCAGATCGCGGCGACCGGGCGGCCGGAGGCGCAGTAGGCGCGGACGAAGACCACCGCGGCCTCGTCCAGCCGCAGCGCGTCAGGGCTCGCGACGCCGCCGGGCAGGACCAGGCCGTCGAAGGCGGACGGCCGCGCCTCGGCGACGAGGACGTCGACGGCGAAGGTGTCGCCCGGGGCTCGATGCCGGACGGCCTGGACGCGGCCGGGCCCGGTGGACAGCAACCGCGGGGTGCCGCCGGACTCGGCCACCGCCTGCCACGGCGAGGTCAGCTCGACCTGCTCCGCCCCGTACGGCGCGACCAGGAAGGCGATCGTCCGGCCGGTGAGCGTGGTGGACGGCCAGCCCATGGCTCAGCGCCGATGCGGGTCGCAGGCAGAACCCAGATGGACGGCGACGGCCGGGGCGGGGCTGAGCCGGGCGCGCGGGCAGTCCAGGTGGACGGTCAGCTCCAGGTGGTCGATCCGCGACACCAGGGCGACCGGGACGGACAGCCGGGTGCCCGCCACCCAGGGCCCGGCGTCGATCAGCAGGTGGTCCCCGGTGTCGTGTTCGACCCGGCCGAGCGGGCCGTCGGTCGCCTGCACCTCGTACCCGGTCAGGCTCAGGTCGGCGGCGTGGTGGGGGCCCGGACGGTACTCCCACAGGTCGGTGGTCATCATGCCTCCGGTTGGTCCCAGGGGCGGCGTTCGCGGCGCTCGTCCCGGTCGGGGGGTGCGGCCCGGCGTTCGCCCCGGTCCCGGCCCGCAGTCCGGTCCCGGCCCTCGCCCCGGCCCGCGGCCCGGCGGCGCAGCAGCGCCGAGGTGGCGATCGCCGCCGCCACCGAGGCCGCCCACACCAGCCCGAGGGCGGTCAGCACCGCGGTGGTCGGGGTCCGCACGCCGATGCTGAGGCAGATGGCGGACATCACCAGGGCGGTCAGCACCACCCCGGCGGACAGGCGGCGCCCGACGCCGCGCAGCACGCGCCGGACCCGGCTCGGCGGCTTGGCGCCCATCGTGCTCAACTTCCGGTCGAGGCGCGTGTCCTGGCGCAGATCGGACTCGATCTCCTCAAGGAGCCGTCGCTCCCATCCGCTCAACGCGGGTCCGTCCATCTCGGTCACCTCCGACACTTCCGGTGACGTGCTCGCACCCGGGCGGTTGCCCGGTACGGGCAGGCGCTAACCGCTCAGGGGGCCGCCGGTTACGGCGTGTGGTGCGGCGCCGGCGGCGGCGCCCACGGGGCCGAAGGCCCGGGGACGGGCCAGCAGGCTGTCGTCCAGGACGCGCAGCAGGGCGTCGGCGTCGCGGTGGACCTCGACCGCGCCCGCCGCCCGCAGCTCGGGGCCGGCGTCCGCACCGGCCGCCAGGGCGACGCACGGCACCCCGGCCCGCCGCGCCGCCAGCACCTCGCGCACGCTGCCGGCCACCGCCACGGCGTGCGGCGGTGTGCCACCGACCAGTTCCAGCGCGGCCCGCACCGGGTCACGCCCGGGGGCGGTCACGGTCAGGGCCGGTGCCCGGCCCGGCCCGGGCCCGGTCAGCACGACCGTCCAGCCCCGGGCGGCGCACTCGCGCAGCAGTTCGGCGGAGCCGGCCGGCGCAGGGCGCCAATCGGTACCGAAGAGAGCCGCCGAGATCACCGTCATGGCCGACCGTTTCCCTTCCCGGGCCACGCACCGTACGCGCCCTTCCAGGTTAGGCCGCTCCCCCGCCGTGCGCGCAGCCTGCGGCCCACCGGTTTCCCGGCACCCGGAAGACCCGCTCGGCGGCCGGTCGGCGAACCCGGCTACCCGGCGTCCGGGTCGGTGGCGAGGCGGGCGTGGAGGTGTTCGTCGACGTAGTCGCCGTCGCCGTAGCGGTAGGAGGCCCGGGTGGTGCCCTCGTGGCGGAAGCCGCCGCGGACGGCGACGCGGCAGGAGGCCTCGTTGCCGACTCCGTGCCAGAGCTCGATGCGGCGGGCGCCGGCGGTGGCGACGGCCCAGCGGGTGACGGCGGTGGCGGCGCGGGTGGCGATGCCCCGGCCGCGGGCGGTAGGGAGCAGCCAGTAGCCGACCGTGGCGATGCCGTCCGACTGGTTGGTCCAGCCCAGGAAGGCGTTGCCGTGGAGGGTCCCGTCGAGGGCGTCGGTGATCGCGAAGGCGGCCGCGCGCCCCTCGGCCCAGCCGGTGTCGCAGCGGTCGAGGTAGGCCTCGGCGCCGGCCGGGTCGGCGATCCGCAGCGGGTTCCAGCGGGCGATCTCCGGGTCGGCCGCGGCCGCCATCAGGGCGGGGACGGTGCCGCCGGGCACGTCGAGGGCCCTGCCCCAGGGGCGCAGCGCGAAGTCGCCCAGGTCGAGGGTGGCGGGCCGCAGGACGCGCCGCTCGGCGGAGGTATCGGTGGTGCTCATCCGGCCTTCCTATCCCGCCCGCTCCGGTGCCCGCCAGCGAATTTTCCCGGCCCGGGATCCGCTCCCGCCGCCCGGTGACGTCCGGTGACGTCCGGTGAGCGGGACGGCGCACGGCGGGCCCGCCGTGCGCCGTCCGGACGGCCGGGTCAGACGATCCGGGACAGGTACCCGTTGTCGACCAGCCAGAGCACGTTCAGCTTGGCCGGGCCGCCGGGCACCAGGGCCGCGTCGAGCTGGTACTGCAGGCCCCAGCCGGGCTGGCCGAACCACGGGGCGATCGGGCCGGCGTGCACCTTGAAGGGCTTGACCACCTTGTAGTCGTGGTAGTTGCAGCCCGCCGGCGGGGTGCCGTCGAGGCTCTGCGGCGGGATGGAGCGGGTGGAGTAGGGCAGCCCCTCGGGGGCGAGGAAGGCGCCGTACTCGCTGCCGTAGCGGTCGATGTTCTGGTTCGGGTAGAGCGTGAGATCGAACTCGACCGGGGTGCCGTCGGGCAGGGTGACGTAGCCGTCGGACGGCGGGTAGATCCAGCCGCCGGCGCCGTTGTTGCCGGCCGGGTCGTAGTAGGTGGTGAGGAACTGCTGCTCGCTCAGGGAGCCGGTGCGCTGGTAGCCGACGAGTTCCCGGCCGACCCGGCCGGTGGTGGGCAGGTCGGCGGGGCCGAGCCGCTTGTCACCCTGGTAGAAGTCGGCGGAGCACTCGTCGGGGGGCGTGGCGGCCCGGGCGGAGCCGCCCGCGGTGGAGGTGCCCGCAGTGGCGGTGTCGGCCGCAGCGGCCGGGATGCTCGGGGCGATCAGGGCGGCGGCTGCGGCGAGTGGCGCGACGAGCAGGCGAAGGCGAAGGCGCACGGTGTCTCCGTCGTGAGGGGGTCGCACGGAGGGGGCGTCCCGCTCACCCTCCGTGTCCGTTTCGACACCAGGCAAGCGGATCAGCTGATCATCCGTCAACACGACTAGGCCGAAGGCGCACCGAATTCCCCGGTTCCGGCCAACCCCGGGACGCCGGACCGGTTCACCCGAAAGACTGGGCGGTCCGGCACCGACCCCGGCGCGCCGCGCAACCGCCCGTCAGCGCCCCGGCGCGACCCGCCCGATCAGGTGGAGCAGCCGGTCGAGGGCGTCGTTGGAGTTGGGCTCGGTGAGGTTGACCATGAGCCGGAACGCCACCTTCAGCAGCGCCGGGTGGCCGAGCCCGGCGGCGCCGGCCGCGCCGAGCAGCCTGGGCCGGCCGAGCAGGTCGGCGGCGAGGCGGCCGAGCGCGAAGTAGCCGGCGTAGGCGGAGCGCAGCGCCTGCGGGTAGGCGCGCAGGGCCAGTTCGCGGCCGCGGTCGGTGCGCCGGGCGAGGGCCTGGACGATGGTCTCGGCGGCGTAGCGGCCGGATTCCATCGCGTAGGCGATGCCTTCGCCGGTACCGGGGCTGACCGTGCCGCCGGCGTCACCGATGAGCAACAGGCCGTCGGCGTAGTGGGGTTGGCGGTTGAGGCCCATCGGGAGGGCGGAGCCGCGGACGGGCTCGGTGACGGCGTCGGGGGTGTAGCCGTACGCGGGCGGCAGGCTGTCGCACCAGCGGCGGAGCAGGTCGCGCCAGTCGAGGTCGACGTGGGCGGTGTCGAGGACGCCGAGGCCGACGTTCGCGGTGCCGTCGCCCATGCCGAACACCCAGGCGTAGCCGGGCAGCAGGCGGCGGGCGGGGTCGCCCGGGTCGCGCAGGTCGAGCCAGGCCTCCAGGTAGCGGTCCTGGTGGCGGGGGGTGGTGAAGTAGGTGCGGTAGGCGACGCCCATGGCGCGGTCGGTGCGGCGGTAGCGCTTCATCGCGACGGAGAGGCGGGTGGAGTTGCCGTCGGCGGCAACCACGACCGGCGCCTGGTAGCTGACGGGCCGGCACTCGTCGCCGAGCTTCGCGGTGACGCCGGTGATCCGGCCGCTCCGCTCGTCCACCAACGGGCCTGCCACGTTGGCCCGTTCGATCAGCCGGGCGCCGGCCGAGGCGGCCCGGCGGGCGAGCAGTTCGTCGAAGTCGGCGCGCCGGCGGACGAGTCCGTGGCCGGGGTAGGCGGACAGCTCGGGCCAGTCGAACTCCAGCGCGCGCCGGCCGGAGATCAGCCGCAGCCCCTGGTTGTGCAGCCAGCCGGCCTGCTCGGAGACGTCGATGCCGAGGTCGGTCAACTGCTTGACGGCGCGCGGGGTGAGGCCGTCGCCGCAGACCTTCTCGCGCGGGAACGCGGACTTCTCCAGCAGCAGGACGTCCAGGCCGGTGCGGGCGAGGTGGTAGGCGGCGGTGGAGCCGGCCGGGCCGGCGCCGACCACGATGACGTCGGCGTCCTCCTCGGTCCGGGCGGGCCGGGGGGCCCGGCCGCCGTCTGCGGGCACCTGCTGCTCTGGGCCGGGCATCACGCACTCCCACGGGGTCGGATCGGCTGCGGGCCCGACGGGGCCGCAGGGGGCCCCGGACGGACTCGGACAGGGTCATTCGGACGGGGCCATTCGGACGCGGCCGGACTCGGCGGTCCGAGACGGACGATAGAGAACCACGGCACCCGCCCGCCGCCCCGACACGCGGGCCCGCCCCGATGACCGGTCAATACCGGCCACCGGGGCGGGCGCGCGGTCACCCGCCGGTTCGGAGCCCGCCGTTGACCACCGCGCCGGAAACGGCGCCCGGCCCGTCGGCGGGCCGCCGTCCGGCACGCTCCCCCGGGAGACCACGGAGCCCCTGCCTCCGACGGCGGTGTCGGAGGCAGGGGCTCTGGGGAACTGCTGCGGCGGCGTCAGGGGTTGAGCGCCAGCACCACGTAGGCGGCCAGCACGGCGAGGTGCACGGCGCCCTGGAGCGGGGTGGCCCGGCGCGGGATGACCGTCAGGGTGCCGAGCACGATGGTCAGGGTCAGCAGCACCATGTGCGCCGGGCCGAGACCGAGGACGAGCGGGCCGGAGAGCCAGGAGGAGGCGATCGCGACGGCCGGGATGGTCAGGCCGATGCTGGCGAGCGCCGAGCCGAGGGCCAGGTTGAGGCTGGTCTGCACCCGGTTGCGCAGGGCCGCGCGCAGCGCCGCGATGGTCTCCGGCAGCAGGACGAGCAGGGCGATCACGACGCCGACGACGGAGTGCGGCAGTCCGGCGTCGTCCACGGCGTGCTCGATGGTCGGCGAGACGCCCTTGGCGAGGCCGACCACGGAGACCAGGGCCACGCCGAGCAGCAGCAGGCTGATCCAGGCGGCCTTGGCGGTCGGCGGCGCGGCGTGGTCCTCCTCGTCGAGCACCCGGCCCTCGGGGGTGACCGGCAGGAAGTAGTCCCGGTGCCGGAAGGTCAGGGTGGTCACGAACAGCCCGTACAGCACGATCGAGGCGGTGGCCGCGAAGACCAGCTGGGTGGTGGAGAACTGCGGGCCCGGGGAGCTGGTGGTGAAGGTCGGCAGCACCAGGCTGAGGGTGGCGAGGGTGCCGATGCAGGCGAGCGCGGCGCCGGTGCCCTCGGCGTTGAAGACGGCGGTCCGGTACTTGATCGCGGCGACCAGGATGGACAGGCCGAGGATGCCGTTGCAGGTGATCATCACGGCGGCGAACACGGTGTCCCGGGCCAGGGTGGCGGACTTGGAGCCGCCGTCGGCCATCAGCGTCACGATCAGCGCGACCTCGATCACGGTGACCGCCACCGCGAGCACGAGCGATCCGAAGGGTTCCCCGACCCGGTGTGCGATCACCTCGGCATGGTGCACGGCGGCGAGCACGGCGCCGGCCAGGAAGCAGGCGACGACGCCCACCACCCAACCGGGCAGGTCCCGGTGCCAGGTCAGGGCGAGGACGACGAACGACACCACCGGAACGACGACGGTCCATTGCGCGGTGGCCGCGCGGAGCTTCGTGATCATGCCGCCGAGCATCCCAGACCGGGGCCCGCCCACCCGGCTGACCGCGCCGGGATACGTAGGGATGTGGTACAACTCATCCCGTTTTGCCCGCTCACCCGCCGTAGTCGGCTAGGTACCGGAGCACCTTGTCGACGTGCGGGCGGACCCGTTCCGGGACACCTTCGGCGGCCGCCACCGTCTTGTCGCTGGTCCGGTAGGCGGCGGTGACCAGGGCCGGCAGGTCGCGGGTGAAGCCCCGGTGCTTGAGCTGCTGGTCCAGCCAGCAGACGTAGTTGCCCATCGCGGCGATCGCGTCGCCCGGGTCCAGGTAGGACTTGGGGCCGTCGTGGGCCGCGGCCTTCGCCCAGGCGTCGAAGACGGCGGGCGTCCACATGGCGATGCCGTACTCGCCGGTCTCCGGGCGGGCCGCGTTCGGGTCGAAGCCGCTCTCGGCCTTGAGCATCGCGGCCAGCAGCACCGGGGTGATCTCGGGCTCGGGGCAGCGCCGGGCGGCGTCCTCGATCATGCCGCGGTAGGCCACCGGGACGTCGGAGCCGGCCGGGATCGCGCCGGGCAGCGGGGGCGCGGCCGGATGGGCGGCCGGGTGGGCGGCCGACCCCGCGGCGGGTACTGCGGCGCCTTGCTCCGCGGCCTCCGGCTCGGGGGCCCCGGTCAGGACGAGGACGGTGGCGGCGCAGGCCAGCAGGCCGGTGGCGGCCCGCAGGGCGGCGCCGCGGCGGCAGGCCGGACGCGCGACGGCCCGGGCGACCAGCGCGGCGAGGTCGGTGCGGGCCCGCTCCTCCCGCCCGGGGGCCAGGCAGGCGGTGACCACGGCCCGCCAGGGCCCGGGCAGCGCCTCGTCCAGCCGCAGCGGCGCCGCGCCGCGCGCGTACGCCTGGGCGGCCAGCGAGCGGGCCCGGGCGGTGGCGCCGAGGAACGGGTGCAGGCCGCCGGTGAGCACCTGGTGGGCGATCACCCCGAAGGCCCAGATGTCGGCGCTGGGGCGCACCGCGACGCCGCGCGCGCCGGTGCGCTCGGACCACCACTCGGGCGGGACGTGGTCGGGCGAGCCGAGCGGCGGCGCGTAGGCGTGGGTGCCCTCCAGTTCGGCGGTGAGGCCGAAGTCCGCGATCTTGGCGGTGCCGTCGGACATCAGCAGGATGTTGGCCGGTTTGAGATCCCCGTGCACCCAGCCGCCCCGGTGCATGTGGGTGAGCCCGGCGCAGACCTCGGCGAGGACGCGTTCGGCACCGGGCACCGGGGCGCCGGGGCGGGCGGCGGCGAGGACGTCCTGGAGGCTGCGGGCGGCGCGTTCCATCACCAGGGCGACGGCGCCGTCCAGGCCGGGGTGGGCCGGGTCGTCGACGACCGTCACGGCGAGGGTGCGGATCAGGTGGGGGTGGTCCGCGCGGCGGCTGAAGCGCATCTCGCTGCGGGCGACCTCCGTCATGGTCCGGCGCTGGCCGGGGCTGAGCCGGGCGGGGCTGAGCAGTTTGACGGCGGCCGGGGTGCCGTCGGGGCCTTCGGCCGCGTACACGCTGCCCCAGGCACCGGCCCCGAGGTAGGCGCCGGTGCGGTAGCCCGCGAGCCGGTAGCCGGCCGGCACCTCGAACTGCCGCTCCGGCAGGGGCTGGTCCTTCTCCGGCACCCGCTGCTCGGACGCCGGCTCGTCGGGTACCGGCTCTACGGGTACCGGCTCTACGGGCGGCTGCCCGTCGGGCGGCTGGCCGGCGGGCCTCACGGTCGGGCGACCGGGCGCCGGGGCGGGAGCAGGGCCAGGTGCTCCTCCCGGACGAGGTCGAACTTCAGTGCCAGGGCCGCGAGTTCCTCGCGCTTGCCGCCGCCGGGTCCGTCCTCGTACGGCTCGCGCAGCCGCAGCTTCGTCCACACCAGGTAGTCGATGTGGTAGTTGACCGCCGAGCGGGTCAGCCCGTGGCAGGAGGGCAGGGCGCGCAGCCGGGCCAGCACGTCCGTCACACCGGGGACGACGGCGGCGGAGGGCGAGCGCAGCCGGGGCTCGCAGAGCGCGAGCAGCACCAGGAAGTACTTGGCGGTCGGGTCGAGGGCGAACGGGCTGACGGTGAGTTCGCCCTCGACGCCGCCTGGCCGACCCTCCAGGTAGGCGTGTTGCGGGGCGAAGACCTTGAACGAGGCGGGTTCGCCGAGGGCGGGCAGCAGCACCCGGGAGAACTCGAACGGGACGGGCGCGCCGAGCCGGCCGGGCGCCACCTTGACGTGCTCGCCCGCGCCCTCCAGGTTCTCCACCACGTAGGTGGCGGAGGTGCTGAAGTTGGACAGCCGCCAGTAGTCCTCGGCGGCGGTGACCTCCCCCGCGCGCCGGGAGACGCCCTGGTCGGGCAGCGGGATGGGGGCCGGGCGGCCGGGCTCGCCGCGCCCGAACACCGCGACCTCGCCGGGGCCCATCCGCAGCAGGCCGGGCGGTTCGCCGGGTGCCATCACGGGCCCCCGGTCGGGCAGTTGCACGATGACCGTGTCCACGCAGACACCTCCGTGGTTCGGGTCGATGCTAACGGCCCGATTCGCCCCGACGGCAGTTCGCCACTCGGACGAGTGAAGGGACACCGCCAACCCGGGCCGGGCGTCGCCGAGTTGCCCGCAGGCCTCCCACCTGGCGGTCCGTCGACCGCCCGACAGGCGGTTGCAGCACGTAGTTGAATGGTCACCTTGAGTGTGACGCAACACACACACGACATGACCACGTTCTGTGCAAGACTCATCTCAAGGAGTGAGATCCCCTTAATTTCCAAGGAGGTTCATATCATGCGCGCTCGGATCGCAGCTGTGACGATGATGGTGGCAGGGATAGCAGGCCTGGCGGCCGGACCGGCCATCGCGGCCCCGGCGACGACCGAGAACGAAGCGGTGGCCTGCGCCGCCGTGCTCAACACGCCCTGCATCTCGCACCAGCACGACGGCGAGGGCTTCTTCGGCGTCGCCCAGGTCTCCGCCGACTCGCGCCAGTTGACGATGGTTCAGGTCGAGGTGCGGACCCAGAAGGCCTGGGGCAGCCCGTGGGAGACGGTCGCCTCCGCGACCACCGTGCGCCTGGGCTCCGCGAAGGCGGTCACCCCGCGCGTCGTCACCACCGACCTGCGGATCATCTGCGCCACCGCCGGCCCGGCGCTGGAGGCGACCCGGCAGGTCACCACCTGTACCAACCCGTTCTGACGGGCGGCTCCCGACCCGTCCTGACGGACTGCGCCGCTCCACCAGCACCGAGGTCCTCGATCGACCCGACCCGATCCACCCCACCCGCCGGGGCGTCCGCGCCCCGGCTCCCGGGCAGGGCCTAGGGCCGGCCGCCAGCGCACCCGGCGGCCGGCCCGTCGGCATGTGCAGCCCCGCAGAGCGGCTCCGACCAGGGCCCGAGTGGACCTGGGGCACCCGTTCACGGCAAACTGGTCTAGACCTCAAGGGTCTAGACCAAGCACCCGGCTCAGAACGGTGGACCAGTATGGAAATCGTGATCGTCCCTGACGCCTCAGCGGCTGGCGAACTCATCGCCGCGGCGATCACCGATCTGCTGACCGGCAAGCCCGAGGCCCTGCTCGGCGTGGCGACCGGCTCGACGCCGCTGCCGATCTACCAGGCCCTCGCCGAACGGGTCCGCGACGGCCGGCTCGACGCCTCCCGGGCGCGCATCTGCCAGCTCGACGAGTACGTCGGCCTGCCCGCCGGCCACCCCGAGTCCTACCGTTCGGTGGTGCTGCGCGAGGTCGTCGAGCCGCTGGGCCTGACCGAGGACTCCTTCCTCGGCCCGGACGGCAACGCGACGGACATCGCCGCGGCGGCCGCCGCCTACGACCGCGCGCTGGCCGCGGCCGGCGGCGTGGACCTCCAGCTGCTCGGCATCGGCACCGACGGTCACATCGGCTTCAACGAGCCCTGCTCCTCGCTGGCCTCCCGGACCCGGATCAAGACGCTCACCCGGCAGACCCGCGAGGACAACGCCCGGTTCTTCGACAGCCTCGACGAGGTCCCGCACCACGTCATCACCCAGGGCATCGGGACCATCCTGGAGGCGCGCCACCTCGTCCTGCTCGCCACCGGCGAGGCCAAGGCCGAGGCCGTCGCCCTCTCCGTCGAGGGGCCGCTGTCCGCCGCCGTCCCCGCCTCGGCGCTGCAGCTCCACCCGCACGCCACCGTGGTGGTCGACGAGGCCGCCGCCTCCGGCCTCAAGCTCGCCGACTACTTCCGCGACACCTACGCCGCCAAGCCGGCCTGGCAGAAGCTCTGAGGTCGGCGGGCCCGTTCGGGAGGCAGTCGCCTTCCGAACGGGCCCGAACCGCATTCCTTTCCAGCAGCACCCGGCGGTCAGCGCCCGCGGAGCCAGTCGCCGAAGGCCGCCAGGGCGGGGCCCGGATCGCGGCGCCCCAGGCCGATCCGGAAGCGGTCGGCGGGGGCGGGCGTCAGGTCGGAGTGGAACATGCTCGCGGGCAGCAGCAGGACGCCCGCCTGCTCGACCAGCGCGGTGCAGAAGTCCTCGACCCCGTCCGCCCCGAGGTAGCGCGGGTAGGCGACGCAGCCGCCGTCCGGGGCGCGCCACTCGAAGAGGTCGCCGAACTCGGCGAAGAACGCGTCGAACCGCGGCAGGTTCTCCGCGATGATCGCGCGGTTGCGCGCCAGGATCTGCTCGCGGGCGTTGATCGCGATCCGGGCCAGCACCTCGCTCGGCGCCGAGTTGCAGATCGTGGTGTAGTGCTTGGCCCGCTCCAGCCGGGAGCGCAACTCCCGGTCGCGGCAGGCGATCCAGCCGATCCGCAGGCCGGGCAGGCCGAGCGACTTCGAGGTGACGTTGAGCGAGAGGGCGCGCGCGGAGAGGTCGGCGGCCTGCGGCAGCGCACGGGCCGGGTCGCGCTCCAGACCGCGGTAGACCTCGTCGGAGAAGAGCCGGATGCCGCGCTCGTCGCACAGCTCCACCAGCCGCGTGAAGTCGGCCGCGTCGATGACCTTGCCGGTCGGGTTGTGCGGGAAGTTCACCGACAGCACCCGGGTGTTCGGGCGCAGTGCGGCCGTGACCGCGTCGAGGTCGAGCGCCCAGTCGTCCTTCTCGTCCAGGGCGACGCCGGTCACCTCGCAGAGCGAGAGCGGGATGGTCTCGGCGGACTGGTAGTTGGGGGTCACCACCACGGCGTGGTCGCCCCGGTCGAGGAGCACCTGCATGGCGAGGTTGAGCCCCTCCTGCGCGCCGCCGAAGCAGAGCACGTCGTCGGCGTCGACCTCCTGGTACATCCCGGCGATGGCGCGGCGCAGCTCCGGATCGCCGTAGGTCTCGGTGTAGCCGAGGGCGAGGCCGTCCCAGGCCCGGCGGTCCTCGGGGCCGGCCAGGGCGAGGAGTTCGGCCATCGTCATGGTCTGGGCGTCGGAGGCGGCGAGGTGGTGGCGGGCGCTGAACTCCCAGCGCGAGAAGTAGGTTTCGAGCCGGAAGTCGGGGAGCCTGGTCATCTCTCTGTCACTCGCTCTCGTCGGCGCCGACGTCGGCGTCTGTGTCGGGGTGCCGGGGCTCGGGGGCCTGCTTGAGCTCGGCGAGCAGGGTGTAGGCGGTCGAACGGGAGACCCGCAGTGCGGTGGCGACGGCCGGGACGGCGCGGCGGACGGCGAACACCCCGGCCTGGTCGAGTTCGCGCAGGACGGCGAGCCGGTCCTCGCGGCCGAAGCGTTCGAGCGGGCGGCCGTGCGCTCGGACGTAGCCGCCGATCACGTCGTTCATCCGCTCCGTCCAGTCGCGTTCGAAGAGCGGTTCGGGGCGGGGCGCGGTGGGCGCGGCGAAACCCGCCAGCAGGGCGGCGGCGTGCTCCAGCGGGCCCCGGTCGAGGTTGACGCAGAGCACCGCCGAGGGCCGTCCGGCGTCGTCGCGCAGCACGGCGCTGACGGAGGAGAGCCGGCGCCCGTCGGGCAGCAGCTTCTCGTAGGGCCCGTAGACGTCGGGGGCGGACGGGTCGAGGGTGTCCAGTTCGCCGAGCAGCGACGGGTCGCCGGGGGTGCGGGGGGTCATCGGGTTCCAGATGGCCAGCACCTGGTCGGCGGTGGCGTCGTGCAGCACCACCTCGGCGTACGGCCCGAGCAGCAGGGCCACGGCGCGGCAGACCGGTGTCCAGGTCCGGACGCGCGGGTCGGGGGTTTCGGTGGTCATGTTCGGACTGTACGTCCAGACCAGACGTTTGGTCCAGATCTTTCGTTCAGGCGTTTCCTTCAGGCGTTTCGTCCGGTCGTCCGGGCATCCGGCGCCTGCGGCGACGACGAAGGCCCCGCCGTGACGCCGGCGGGGCCCTCGGAGCTCGGGGAGGGTCAGTGGCAGGTGATCAGCAGTCCGAGGACGGCGGTGCAGCTGCGGGTGTCCCGACTGGTGGCCGGGGTCGGGTCGGCGGGCACGCCCGCGGTGCGGGCCACCGTGACGTCGAAGCTGCGGATCAGGCTGAGCAGGCCGACCGAGATCGAGAAGTGCCGGGTGGTGCTCGCCCCCTTGGCGAGCGGCCCGGTGAGCTTGCAGGTGAGCTTGGTGCCCGCGATGGTGCAGTCGCTGGAGGTCGCCGCGAGGCCGGCCGGGAGGTCGGCGGAGACGGTGCCCGAGGTCAGCGTGTCGGGGCCCTGGCCGGTCAGCGTGACGGTGTAGTCGACCCGGCCGCTCAGCAGGTTGGACACCGGCGTGGCGGTCAGGGCGACGCCGAGGTGGGCGCTGGGGGCCGTGTAGCTGAAGCGGTCGGCGGCGACGGCGGCGCTGGTGCCGCCGGGCGCGGTGACCCGGACGTCCACCGGCCCGGTCACCGTGGTGGCGGGGGCGGTGGCGGTGCAGCTGGTCTTGGTGCAGTTGAAGGCGGTGGCGGCGCCCGCCGCGCCGAAGGTCACGGTGGTGGCGCCGTTCAGGTCGGTGCCGGTGACGGTCACCGTCGTGCCGCCGACCCCCGAGCCGCCGGACGGGCTGATCCCGGTGACGGCCGGGACGGGCAGCGGGAAGTCGAGCACGTCGACGGCGCCGCCGGTGAAGTCGGTGAGGTAGCCGCGCCGGCCGTCGCCGGTGATCGCCAGGCTGTACGGGCTCGCGCCGACCGGAACGGTCGCGGTGACCGTCCGGCTGGCGGTGTCCACCACGCTGACCGTGTTGTCGGCGTAGTTGGAGACGTACGCCGCGCTGCCGTCCGGGGCGAGCGAGACGGCGTACGGGCCGGCGCCGACGGCGACGGTGCCGACGAGCGTGTTGCCGGTGGTGTCGACCACGCTCGCGGTGGCGTCGTCGGCGTCGGCGGCCCACAGCCGGGTGCCGTCCGGGCTGAGCGCGAGGCCGAAGACGCTGTGGCCGACGGGAACGGTGGCGCTCACCGTGCTGCTCGCGGTGTCGATCACGTTCACCGCCTTCGCACCGGAGGCGGCGACGTAGAGCCGCTTGCCGTCCGCCGAGACGGCCAGCCCGTGCGGTTCGGCGCCGACCGGGACGGTGGCGGTGACCGTGTTGGTGGTGGTGTCCAGCACGCTCACCGTGTTGGCCCCGGCGTTGCCGACGTAGGCGCGCGAGCCGTCCGCGGAGAGCGCGAGGCCCCACGGCTGGGCGCCGACCGGGACGGTGGCCGTCACGGTGTTGCTCGTGGTGTCCACGACGCTGACGGTGCCGTCGAGGTGGTGGGTCAGGTACGCCCGGTGCCCGTCGGGCGACAGGGCGACCGCGTAGGAGCCGGTGCCGGCATTGAAGGTGGCGGCCACCGTGTTGCTCGTGGTGTCCAGCACGCTCACGGTGCCGCTGCTCTGGCTGGTCACGTAGGCGTGGCCGCCGTCCGGCGTGAGCGCCACGCCCGCCGGGTAGGGCGCCACCGGCACGTGCGCCTTGACGGTCGGCGGCGGTGTGGCGGCCTCGGCGGTGGCGGGCTGCGACAGCAGTGCGGCCGTGGCCGCGGCTATCGCGGTCACGGCCGTCCAGGTGCGCCCGGGTGCGCGACGTGTTCTCACGAGTCTCTCCAGCATGGTCGGTCAAGGGATGCAACGCCGGTCGCTCCAGCCCCCTGCGGATCCGGAGCCGCACGAAGCGTAGAAGCCGGTATGACCATCCGTCAGGGACTGATCGGTAATGTCGCCAACTGTTCAGATTCGACCGAGATTCGGACAGCAGCAACCCCGCCCCCCTCCCCGTCGCGACCGGGGGTCGGCCTGGGGCCGGGCGCGGGCCGGGCGTGGGCCGGGCGTGGGCCGGGCGTGGGCTGGTCGGGACCGGTCGGGGGCGGGGCGTGCAGGAAATTGGAGTTGTGGAGTCGTATTCGATAGCGTTTCGAACGTGAGGCTGACCAAGAGCACCGACATCGCCCTGCGGATCGCCATGCGGCTGGCCGTCCTGAGCGAGGACGCCAACCCGACCACCCGCGAGGTGGCCGAGGCGGTCGGCGTGCCGTACACCCACGCGGCGAAGGTGGTCAGCCGCCTGCAGCACCTCGGGGTGGTGGAGGCCCGGCGCGGACGCGGCGGCGGGCTGCTGCTCACCTTCGCCGGCCGGACCGGCTCGCTCGGCCTGCTCCTGCGCGAGCTGGAGGGGGTCGGCGACGTGGTCGGCTGCGAGGACGACCCGCCGTGCCCGCTGCGGGCCGCGTGCCGCCTGCGCGGTGCGCTGCGGACCGCCCAGGAGGCGTTCTTCGCCGCGCTCGACCCGCTCAGCATCGACGACCTGGTGGCCGCGCCCACCGGGCCCGTACTGCTCGGCCTCACCACCAGACCCACCGCCTGATCCCCCACTCCCCATCCCCCATCCCCGGGGCCGGGCTCACGCACGGCCTTTAATGCGAATCTCACATACCAATTAGGAGCCGGACTGATGCTGTCCGCCAAGTCCGCCGAGGTCATCGAGGCCACCCTGCCCGTCGTGGGCGGCGCCATCGGGGACATCACCCCGCTCTTCTACGACCGGCTGTTCGCCGCCCACCCGGAGCTGCTGCGCGACCTGTTCAACCGCGGCAACCAGGCCAACGGCACCCAGCGGCAGGCGCTCGCCGGGTCGATAGCCGCCTTCGCCGGCGCACTGGTCGCCCACCCCGACCAGCGGCCGGACGCGATGCTCGCCCGGATCGCCCACAAGCACGTCTCCGTCGGAATCGACAGCAGCCAGTACCGGATCGTCCACGAGCACCTCTTCGCCGCCATCGTCGACGTGCTCGGCGAAGCCGTCACCCCCGAGGTCGCCGCCGCCTGGGACGAGGTGTACTGGCTGATGGCCAACGCCCTCGTCGCCGTCGAGGACCGGCTGCGCGCCGAGGCCGCCGCCGGCGGCGACCAGGCCGACCTCTGGCGCCCCTACACCGTCGTCGCCCGCTACCAGGAGACCGACACCGTCACCACCTTCCTGGTGCGCCCCGCCGACGGCGGCCCCGTCCCCGCCGCCCGACCCGGCCAGTACGTCTCGGTGCGCACCGAACTGCCCGACGGCGCCCGGCAGATCCGCCAGTACAGCCTCTCCGGCACCGCCGACGGCGCGCTGCGCTTCACCGTCAAGCGCGAGCCCGGCGGCGAGGTCTCCGCCCACCTGCACGACCACCTGCACACCGGCGGCCTCGTCCACCTCGCACCCCCGCTCGGCGACATCGCCCTCGCCGACGGCGACGGGCCGGTGCTGCTCGCCTCCGCCGGCATCGGCAACACCCCGATGACCGCCATGCTCGACCACCTCGCCGCCACCGGCTCCCCCCGGCAGGTCGTCTCGGTACACGGCGACCGCGACCAGCTCACCCACGCCTTCCGCGCCGACCTCGCCCAGCTCACCGCCAAGCTGCCGAACGCCACCGCCCACGTCTTCTACGAGCGGCCGCTCGGCGACTGGCCCGCCGAGCGCACCGGCCTGGTCGACCTCTCCACCGTCGACGTCCCCGCCGGCACCACCGCCTACCTGTGCGGCCCGCTGCCCTTCCTGCGCGCCGTCCGCGAGCAGCTCCTCACGGCGGGCGTCCCGGCGGCGGACATCCACTACGAGGTGTTCGGCCCCGACCTCTGGCTCGCCTGAGACCCCCTGAGGTCCCCGACATCCCCCGGCCCGCTCGGTACGATCACGAGCGGGCCGGCCGGTGTCGCCGGACGAAAGGAGGGCCGATGCGGGTCGCACTGTTCGCCACCTGCGTCAACGACGCGCTGTTCCCCGCCACGGCGGTCGCCACCGTCCGGCTGCTCGAACGCCTCGGCGTGACCGTGGACTTCCCCGCCGGGCAGACCTGCTGCGGGCAGCCGCAGTACAACACCGGCTACCGGCGGGCGTGCGAGCCGCTGCTGCGGCGCACCGCACGGGCCTTCGCCGGGTACGAGCACGTGGTGACGCCCTCCGGATCGTGCGTGGCCATGGTCCGGGACAACTACCCGCGGATCGGAGCCCGGGCCGCCGCCGACGGCCGGGGCGGCGAACTCGACTCCATGGCAGCCTCGTTGACGCCCCGGGTGTACGAACTGACCGAGTTCCTCACCGATGTGCTCGGCGTCGAGGACGTCGGCGCGCACTTCCCGCACACCGTCACCTACCACCCCTCCTGCCACGGCCTGCGGGTGCTCGGCCTCGGCGAACGGCCGCTGCGGCTGCTGCGCGCCGTCCGGGAACTGGAACTGGTCGAACTGCCCGGCGCCGAGGAGTGCTGCGGCTTCGGCGGCACCTTCGCCGTCAAGAACGCGGCCGTCTCGGCGGCCATGGCCGAGGACAAGATCGCCCACGCGCTCGGCACCGGCGCCCAAGTCCTGTGCGGCGCCGACAACTCCTGCCTGCTGCACCTCGGCGGCACGCTGCGCCGCCGGGGCGCGGCACTGCGCCCGCTGCACCTGGCGGAGATCCTCGCCAGCACCGAGGAACACCCGTGGAGGCCCGCATGACCGGCACCTTCCTCGGCATGCCCGCCTTCCCGCAGGCGACCTCTGCGCAGGCGACCTTCCCGCAGGCCGCGGCGGAGGCCGTCCAGGACGAGCGGCTGCGCGCCAACCTGCGGCACGCCACCCACACCATCCGGGACAAGCGGGCCCGCGCCGTCGCCGAACTCGACGACTGGGCCGAACTGCGCGCCGCCGGCAAGGCGATCAAGGACCACACGCTGCGCCATCTCGACCGCTACCTCGTCCAGTTGGAGGAGGCCGTCACCGCGGCCGGCGGCATCGTGCACTGGGCGGCCGACGCCGAGGAGGCCAACCGGATCGTCGCCGACCTGGTCCGCGCCACCGGCGAAACGGAGGTCGTCAAGGTCAAGTCGATGGCCACCCAGGAGATCGGGCTCAACGAGGCGCTCGCCGCCGAGGGGATCACCGCCTACGAGACCGATCTCGCCGAGCTCATCGTGCAGTTGGGCGACGACCGGCCCTCGCACATCCTGGTGCCCGCGATCCACCGCAACCGCGCCGAGATCCGGGAGATCTTCGCCGAGCGGATGGCCGCCTGGGGCCGCCCCGCGCCCGAGGGCCTGACCGACTCCCCCGCCGAACTCGCCGAAGCGGCCCGGCTGCACCTGCGGGAGAAGTTCCTGCGCGCCCGGGTCGCGGTCTCCGGCGCCAACTTCATGGTCGCCGAGACCGGCACCCTGGTGGTCGTCGAGTCCGAGGGCAACGGCCGGATGTGCCTCACCCTGCCGCGCACGCTGATCTCCGTCGTCGGGATCGAGAAGGTCGTGCCGACCTGGCAGGACCTGGAGGTCTTCCTGCAACTGCTCCCCCGCTCCTCCACCGCCGAGCGGATGAACCCGTACACCTCGCTGTGGACCGGCACCACGGAAGGCGACGGCCCGTCCGCCTTCCACCTCGTACTGCTCGACAACGGGCGCACCGCCGCGCTCGCCGACCAGGTCGGCCGCCAGGCGCTGCGCTGCATCCGCTGCTCGGCCTGCCTCAACGTCTGCCCGGTGTACGAGCGGGCCGGCGGCCACGCCTACGGCTCGGTCTACCCCGGCCCGATCGGCGCCATCCTGACACCCCAACTGCGCGGCACCACCAACCCCTTGGACGCCTCGCTGCCGTACGCCTCCTCGCTCTGCGGGGCCTGCTACCAGGTCTGCCCGGTGGCGATCGACATCCCCGAGGTGCTGGTGCACCTGCGCGAGCGGGTCGCCGAGCAGGGCGGACACCCGCTGGAGCGGGCCGCGATCGCGGCCGCCGGGTACGTGCTCGACCACCCGGCGGCGCTCGCGGCCGCCGAGCGGCTCGCCGGGCGCACCCGCGCGCTGCACCCGCGTCGGCTGCCCGGCCCGGGCCGGGCCTGGACCGACACCCGGGACCTCCCGGAGGTGCCCGCCGAACCGTTCCGCGACTGGTGGCGAAGGAACCGCTCATGACCGCACGGGAGTTCATCCTCGCCCGGATCCGCGCCGCACTCGCCGACCCCGCCCCCGGCCCTGACCCTGGCCCGGACCGGGACCCCGATCGGGACCGGGCAGCGGAGGAGCCGGTCGCCCGGGACTACCTGCGTACGCACAGTCCGGACGATCCGGCGGCCCTGCTCGACCTGCTGCACCACAACCTGGCCGACTACCGGGCCCGGGTACACCGCTGCACCGAGGCCGAACTGCCCGCCGTCCTGGCCCGGTTGCTGGCCGAACGCGGCAGCCGCACGGTCGCCGTGCCGCACGGCCTGCCGCCCGCCTGGCTCAGTGCCACCGCCGTCACGGCCGTCCCCGACGACGGCACGCTCACCGCCGCCCGGCTCGACGCCGTGGACAGCGTCGTCACCGGCTGCGCGCTCGCGATCGCCGAGACCGGGACGATCGTGCTGGACGCCGGACCGGGCCAGGGGCGGCGGCTGCTCACCCTCGTCCCGGACCACCACGTGTGCGTCGTCCGGGCGCCCGGGCAGGTCGTCGCCTCCGTGCCGCTCGCACTGCCCCGGCTCGACCCGGCCCGCCCGCAGACCTGGATCTCCGGGCCGTCCGCGACCAGCGACATCGAGCTCGACCGGGTCGAGGGCGTGCACGGCCCGCGCACCCTGGAGGTGCTGCTGGTCGAGGGCTGACCGGACCGCCGCGGCTCAGCTCATCGTCACGACGCTGTACCTGTCGTCCTGCGAGCTGTCCCAGGCGACCTGCACCCGGCAGTCGACCGGCCGCCCGGAAGCGGCCAGCCCCTGCCCCGCGATGGCCGCCGTCGGGTCGGCCAGCGTGCTGAACAGGCCGCCCGCCGGCGGGGCGCCGCCCGGTGCGAATCCCAGGTCCGCGGGCGCGACGGCCGTGGGGTAGAACACCGCCCGGCCCGTGATCGTGTACGTCCCCCGGGTGGTGTCCTTGCGCTTGCGGCCGGGGATGACCGAGCACAGCGAGAAGGTGTCCTCGGCGCCGTCCGAGACGTTGCCCGCCGCGTCCACCGTCCACAGCTCCCAGTAACGGGCGACCGTGGCGTGGGCGCTCGACCCCTTCGCGGTGATGTACGAGTCGATCCGGCTGCCCGACATCGCGTTCCAGTTTGTGCCGTCCCACTCCTCCACGGCGAAGACGCGGTTGATCTCCTGGATGATGACGCCCTGCTGGGGCGCGGCGACGCTCAACTGCCGCCTGCGCTCGAAGTAGCCGCACTCGCCTTCCAGGTCGTCGGCCGTCAGGTGGGTGAGCGCGATCTGCGTCGCCGGCCCGGCCCCGGGTGTGGGGGCCCGCTGGACCGGCACCCCCGCGCCGCCGGAGGCCTCCTGGCCGTGCCGCTGCTGCTCGACCAGCCGGGCCACCGCGGCGTTGCCGAGGGTGCGTTGCAGGGGCAGGGCCGTCGAAGGGGACAGCGGGCCGGCGGCCGCGGCCTCCCGGGCGCCCTCGGCCGGGAGGTCCGCGCTCCGGCGCTCGGGCGCCGCCCTGCGCCGCCGCGCCGCCTCGTCCTCGGATGTGGACGCCTGATCGCGCATGTGGCCCTCCCGTCGGCACGGCACCGCCCCGGATGCCCTGACCAAGCTCTACCGGACGGCGGGACGGCCGGGAAGGTCCGCGAGGGCAGCGCGAAGGGCAGTGTGGAGGGCAGCGCCGACGGCAGGGCCGGGCTCAGGCCGGCCGCAGCTCCAGCGTGCAGCACTTGGCTCCGCCGCCGCCCTTCAACAGCTCCGAGACGTCCACCGGGACCGGCTGGTAGCCGTGCTCGACGAGCCGCCCGGCCAGGTGCTTCGCCGCCTCGGGCAGCAGCACCCGGCGCCCGTCCGAGACCGCGTTGAGGCCGAACACCTCGGCGTCGGCCCGGTCGGCGAGGAGCGCGTCCGGGTACAGGGTGCGCAGCACGGCCCGGCTGTCGGCGTCGAAGGCCTCCGGGTAGTACATGACGTGGTCGTCGGCGAGCACGGCCAGCGCCGTGTCCAGGTGGTAGAAGCGCGGGTCGACCAGGGTCAGGCCGACCACCGGGACGCCGAAGAACTCGCCCGCCTCGGCGTGCGCGGCCCGGGAGGTGCGAAAGCCCGTCCCGGCGAGCACCCGGCCGCCGGCCACCAGGTGGTCGCCCTCGCCCTCGTTGACGTGCCCGGCGCGCTGCACCTCGCGGTAGCCGTGCGAGCGGAACCAGGCCTGGTAGGCCTCGGACTCGGCGGCCCGCTCCGGGTAGCGGAAGGTCGCAACCAGCGCCCGGCCGTCCAGCACGGTCGCGCCGTTGGCGGCGTAGACCATGTCGGGCAGGCCGGGCACCGGGTCGATCAGCTCGACGGTGTGGCCGAGGCGGCGGTACAGCCAGTACAGCCGCTCCCACTGGCGGACGGCGAGCGCGGTGTCGGTGGGCTGTGCCGGGTCCATCCACGGGTTGATCGCGTAGTCGACGGTGAAGTACGTCGGCCGGCACATCAGGTAGCGCCGCGGCCTGGCGGTGCGCTCCGGGGTCTGCGTGGGCATTCCTCAACCGTCCTCGGGTGCAGGGGAGTTCGGGGATTCCGTTCCCCAGGCCGCTGCCCCGGCAGGGCTGTTCGCACACCCGCGCGGGCGCCCCCGGCGGGCGCAGGCCCCCGCGCACCCGGCGCGGGCTCCGGCGCACGCGCGGCCGAGCGCCATGGGGACGGACCGCGTCGAGCACCATCGGGGCGGACCGCGTCGAGCGTCACCGGCAGGCCGCGCCGAACGTCACGAGCGGGCCGTCACCAGCAGACCGTCACCAGCGGACCGCGCCGAAGTCCACCGGCGCGGGCCGCAGGCCCCGACAGCGGTCGGCGAGCGCCCGCAGCCGGGCCGCCGCCTCCTCGGCGGGCATCCGGTGCCGCTGGCCGTGGCCGGGCAGCAGCCACTCGAAGCGCAGCGCGTCCAGGCTGCGGTCCAGCGAGGCGGAGAGCTCCTCGATCGAGTACCAGGTGACGGTGTCGTACACCTCCAGGTCACCGGTGGTGCGGGACCAGTACAGGGTGTCGCCGGTGAAGCAGTACCGCTCGTCGACCAGGTAGAGCACGCTGCCGCGGGTGTGGCCCGGGAAGGGGTGGGCGGTGACGCCGGGGGCGACCTCCACCGGTTCGACGCCGTGCAGCACCCGGTCGGCGTCGGGCGCGGCGTCCAGGTCGCCCTCGTGGATCCAGAGCCGGGCGCCGAGCCGGTCGGCGTACGCCCGGCCGTGCGCCGCGTGGTCGCGGTGCGTCAGCAGGATGTCGGTGACCGGGCCGAGGGCCTCGTACCGGGCCGCGAGCGGCTCGGCGTAGCGGGGCGTGTCGACCATCAGCCAGCCCGTGGGTCGGCGGCAGAGGTAGGAGTTGGCCCCGGCGTTGTGGCGGGAGTTGTGGCCGAGCAGCAGCAGGCCGTCGTCGAGGGCCAGCGGGAAGGGGTCGGTGGCCGGGTCGAGCGGGCCGGTGCCCGGCCGGATGGAGCGGGTGGGGCAGGCGTGGGCGGCGGCGAGCAGCTGGCCGTGCTCGGCCTCGTCGCGCGGCTGGCGGACCAGCTCGGAGCGGCCGGCGCGCTCACGGATCAGTCCTGGCGCGAGCTGCCGGGCCACGTCGCAGTTGGTGCAACGGTCGTCGACGGACCACTGCCCGGACAGGCCGGAGGTCGGATTCAGAGCCATGGATGTCTTCCCCCTGGAAGGACGGCGGCCGGGCCGGCCGCGCCCTTCGAGCATCGGCCGGGCGGGCCCAAAAGCGGAAGGGGGGCGGGATCTTGTGGTTTCCGGGGGCCGCCGCTCTGCACTCCGGCTGTATTCCGGGTGGGGCACGTGGCCCATCTCACGTACCGCCGGGGTCACCTACGGTGGCGTAGGTCACTTGAATGGGTGAACTATCTCCTTCATGCCGAACCTCCAGGAGACCCTTGACCTCAGTTCGTATGCCGCCCTCGGCGACAGCTTCACCGAGGGCCTGAACGACCCCGGTGCCGACGGCGCCTTCGCCGGCTGGGCCGACCGCCTGGCCGGGCTGCTCGCCGACGGACGGCCGCCGGGCGGGTTCCGCTACGCCAACCTGGCGGTGCGCGGCCGACTGCTGGACCAGATCATGGCCGAGCAGGTGCCGCAGGTCCGCCGGCTCCAGCCCGACCTGGCCACCTTCTGCGCCGGCGGCAACGACATCCTGCGGCCCGGCAGCGACCCGGACGAGGTCGCCGAGCGCTTCGAGGCGGCCATCGTCCAACTCACCGCCTCCGCCGGGACGGTGCTGATCTGCACCGGCTTCGACACCCGGGACGTGCCGCTGTTCAAGCACCTGCGCGGCAAGATCGCCACGTACAACGGGCACATGCGGGCGGTCGCCGACCGCAACGGCTGCAAGGTGGCCGACCTGTGGTCGCTGCGCGCCGTCCAGGACCGCCGGGCCTGGAGCGAGGACCGGCTGCACCTCTCCCCCGAAGGCCACCAGCGGGTCGCCCTGCTGGCCGCCCGTTCCCTGGGGCTGCGCACCGAGCAGGATCCGGAGGCGCCCTGGCCGACCACCCCGGAGCTGTCCGCCGCCGACCAGCGGCGCGAGAACCTCCAGTGGGCCCGCGAGTACCTGCTGCCCTGGGTCGGCCGACGGCTGCGCGGGGAGTCCTCGGGGGACCACGTCGAGGCCAAGCGGCCTGATCTGCTTCCGCTCTGACGTCGCGTCAGGCGGCACCGGGCGCTGCGGTCCTCCTCGCAGCCCTTGCGGCCCTTGCGGTCCACGCGGCCTTCGCGGTCCGCAGCACCCGGTGCACCAGCGCGGCGAACGCGGCGCCGACCAGGTACCAGAACAGGTCCGGCGGATTGAACGTCGACCCCAGCACCAACCGGACCAGCCCGCTGCGCCGCCCCAACTCGTCGGGCACACCAGTGATCTGGAACAGCTCCACCGCCCAGCTCAGTCCCGCCGCCACCACCGCCGCCCGCCCCGGTCGAACACGGGGCGCGACCAGCACCACCAGCGCGTACACCAGCACCGTGTAGAGCGTGTCCCCGGCGTACTTGGCGACGTCCCCGCCCAGCCCGGCCCGCACGCCCAGCCCGGCCGCCACCGTCGCCCCGGCCGCCAGCAGCGGCACCGCCCGCACCCGCAGGCGCCCCCAGAGATCATCCACCCGCCCCACCCTACGACCCGACCGCCGGCCACCGGCGCCCGGCGCCCGGCGCCGGGGCTGGTCCGGACGGGCGACTTCGCGCATCCGTGACGCCCGGGCGTCGTTGGCCGCTGCGTGACCGCACACCGAAGCCTGCTCCGCATGGCCGCCGCCGCCCTGTTCCTGACGGCCGCCGCCGCTCCCTCCGCCGCCCCGGCCGGCGCCGCCGTCCCCGCGGCCCACCCCGCACCGCGGATCGTCCGCGGCATCCTCGAACCCCCGCTGCCCGTCGACCAGTTCCCGCCTCAGGTCGAGGAGGCGTGCCAGATCTGGCACGACCTGCACTGGCCGACCGCGAACGCTCCTCGGGACTACCCGGTGGCCGACTCCCCCTTCGTGATCCGGGGCAGCAACGTCTACGGCAACCGCAGTGGCGACCTCCCCCAGACCGGCCACTACCGCGAGTACGACGTCAACCCGCGCTCGCCCGGCCAGCACCGCGACGCCGAACGCCTGGTGCGCGACCCCGCCACCGACCACGTCTGGTACAGCGACGACCACTACGCCAACTTCCGCGAGATCGGCTCGGGATGCTCCTGATCCGACCCCACGGACACCGCCCGTAGGCCGGGACCGGGCGGGTCACTCGCGCGACCACTCGGTCTCGGCCTCGGGCTCGCCGACGGCGTCGGACCCGCCCCAGACCCGGACCCTGACCGCCCGGGGCCCCGGGGCCGGTCGGGACAGCGTGCGCACGAACACCTCGCGGACGTGGTTGGCGGCCTGCTGGGGCGGCCCGTCGTACTCCAGGGGGTTCGGCATGGGCTCGCCGCCCTGCCGGGCCCAGTGGCCGTCGTCGTTCTGGGTCTCCAGGACCCATCGGTAGTGCCGCATCCTGACCTCCTCCGGCCCGGGGCCGCTCCTCGGTGCTGTCCGGTCTGTGCAGTCCGGTCAGTGCAGTTCGGTCGTGGGCTCGGAACCGATGCCGGTGTCCAGGAGGATCTGCCGCGCCGAGTCGGTGCCGCCGGCCCGGACCGCGCGGGCCATCGAGGCCAGGGCCGCTTCCCGGCCCGCCTGCGGCGGAACCACGAGCAGACTGAAGTGATCGCGGTCGCCCCGCGTGACGATCACCGTGTCGTCGCCGACCGGATACCGGTCGATGCGCACCGACCGGCCGTCGACGACGATCCGGGCCGGCACCTCGTCCCAGGCGTCCGCGTCCAGGCCCACGCTCACCACGGGGCCGAGATGTTCGGTCAACGCGCCGACCAGGCCGGGCAGTTCGGCGCCGATGTTCCGTGACCGCGGCCACCAGGCGCCATCGAGTGCGCCCTCGCGGGACCGCGTGGTCTCCAGGCGCAGCAGGACCGTCCCCGGTTTCACCGCCTGCCGGAAGCGGTCCGGCAGAAGCCCTGAGTGCGGGGCACCGGCATCGTCCGACATGGCTCGCCGCCTCTCCGCGGGCGCGGATCGGGCCCGCTGAACGGGGCCGACTCTTCGGTTCCGGCAACTGGGCCGCCCCGCCCTCCCACGGTACTCCGACCGCACCGGGGCCGAACGGGCGCCGGCGGACGCCCGCGCGGGAGGGCGCGGTCCTGCTCGACGACCCGGCGGCGGTCCTGCGCCACCGGGAGCCGCGATGCATAACACTGTGTGTCGTGTCGAATACGAAGAATGACGACGGTGGCGCCGGGGCGGGCGGCGCACCCAGTCCCGACGCCACGCTGCCGGTCCTCGACCGGCAGCAGGTCGGGGTACTGCGCCGGGTGGGCCGGGAATGGGGCCGGGCGGCCGGGGATCCGCAGGCGTGGCGCCGGGCGCTGCCGGTGGACCCGGAGCTCGGCCGCTTTCCGGCCTCCTCCGAGATCCGGCCGGTGCGCTTCGGCCGCTTCGTGCGGGTGGCCACGGTCGGCGGGCAGCCGCCGGTCGAGGCGGGCGGAAAGGACACCCCGACCTCCCGACTCGGCCGGGCGGGCGCCGGGGTCAGGCACGTGCTGCTCGGGGCCCCGCTGCGCAGTACCGCGATCGCGCACGAGCGGATGCGCAAGCTGGTGGCGCTGCCGGTGCTCTCCGCCGACGCGCTCTCGTCCGTCGCCTACGGGCCCGAGGCGATGCTGGCCGTCCTGGTCCTGGCGGGCACCGCCGGCCTGCGCTACTCGGTCCCCATCGCCGCGACGATCGCGTTCCTGATGCTGGCGGTCGGGGTGTCCTACCGTCAGACGATCCGCGCCTACCCGCACGGCGGCGGCTCGTACATCGTCGCCACCGCGAACCTCGGCCGCCTCCCCGGGCTGGCGGCGGCCGCCGGTCTGATGACGGACTACATCCTCACGGTCGCGGTCTCGATCGCCTCCGGCATGGAGGCCGTCACCTCGGCGATCCCCTCGCTGCGGGGCGACGCCGTGCCGATCGGCCTCGCCGTGATCGGCGTGCTGCTCGCCGGGAACCTGCGCGGCGTACGGCAGGCGGGCGTCCTGTTCGCCGCACCGACCTACGCCTTCGTCGTCGCCGTCCTCGCCCTCATCGCCTTCGGCCTGTACGACGCGGCCGGCCACGGCTTCCAGCCCACCGCGACTCCGCAGTCGACCGCGACCGAGGAGGTCGGCGTGCTCCTGGTCCTGCGCGCCTTCGCCTCCGGCTCGACGGCGATGACCGGCATCGAGGCGATCTCCAACGCCGTCCCGGCCTTCCAGCCCACCGAGTGGCGCAACGCCCGTACCACCCTGACCTGGATGGTCGGCCTGCTGATCGTGCTCTTCGCCGGCACGGTCGCGCTGGTCCACCTCGACGGCGTCGTCCCCGACGCCCAGGAGACAGTGCTGTCGCAACTCGCCCACCGCGCCTTCGGCCCGGGCTTCGGCTACGTCTTCACCCAGGCCGCCACGGCCGCGATCCTGCTCCTGGCGGCCAACACCGCCTACAACGACTTCCCCCGCGTCCTCTACCTCCTGGCACGCGACAACCAGGCGCCGCGGATCTTCCTGCGGCTGGGCGACCGGCTGGCCTTCAGCAACGGCATCGTCGTGCTCTCGGTCGCCGCGGCCGCGATCTACGCGGCGTTCGACGGCATGACGGCGCCGCTGATCCCGCTGTACGCGGTCGGCGTGTTCCTCGCCTTCACGCTGTCGCAGACCGGGATGGTCGTGCACTGGTGGCGCCTGCGCGACCGCCACTGGCGCAAGAGTCTGATCTTCAACGCCGTCGGCGCGCTGCTCTCGGCGATCGTGCTCGTCACCGCCGCGATCACGAAGTTCACCTCGGGCGCCTGGTTCGCCGCGCTCGTGGTGGGCCTGTTCATCCTGGTGGCCACCAGGATCCGGCACCACTACGAGCAGGTCGCCGCGGCGCTCGCCCTGCACCCGCACGCCGTCGAGGTCCCCGGCCGGGCCCTCACCCGGCCGCGCCCACGGGACGGCGCGCCCGCACCCTCCGCGGAGGCGAAAGCGGAGGGTGAGCGCGAGGCGGAGAGCGAGGCCGAGAGCGAGGAGACTCCCGAGGAGATCCACCCCCTGCTGATCGTGCCGATCGCCGCACTGGACCTGGCCGGCATGCGCGCCCTCGCCTACGCCGCCTCGCTCCGCCAGCCCGTCCTCGCCCTGCACATCAGCGCCAGCGAGGAGGAGGCCCGGCGCTTCCGCGCGTACTGGAACCTGTGGGGCGACCACCTGCCCCTGAAGATCCTCCTCTCCCCCTACCGCACGATCGTCGCGCCCCTGGTCAACTACATCGAGTCCCTGCACGACCAGCGCCCGGACCTCACCCTGACCGTCGTCCTCCCGGAGATCGTCGTGCGGCACCGGCGCCACCGCCTCCTGCACAACCGACTCGCACCCCGCCTGCGCAGGGCGCTCCGCCCACTGCCGAAGATCGTCGTCACCACCGTCCCCTTCCACGTCTGAGGCCTGTCCGGGTGTCCGCACCCGGACCGCTACGCGCCGGCGGGCCAGGAGGCGGCGCGGCTTCGGGCGACGTCCGCCCGCCGGCCGACCTCGCCCTCGCCGGTGGCGGGCACGAGCGCCGAGGGCAGGACGTCGGTACCGGGTTCCGGTCCGGTCGCGCCGCGGCCCGGCTCCGGGGCGAGCAGTTCGCTCGCGGTCCGGATGTCGGCGGGGTCGGCCGCCCGCGACATCAGCCGCTCGGCGGTGACGGCGTCCGTCTCCGGCGGTACGACCAGCAGGTTCAGCCGCAACGGGGCGTACGAGCAGACCACGATCAGGTGCTCGTCCTGCTCGATGGTGAACCAGCCCACGTGGACGGTGTGCCCGGCGACCGGGGCCCGGTGCGGGACGATCGGCCACTGCGCGGGGTTCACGGTGACCCGGGTGACCCGCCCCCACGGACCGTCCAATGCGGCGGCGAGGGAGGGGAGTTCGAGGAGAAGGTCACGCGAGCGGGGCCACCAGGCGCCGTCCAGCCGACCGGGCCGGGTGCCCTCGGGTACCCGGGAGAGCCGTGCTGCGGGTTCCGGGGCGGTGGGCGTCATCGCGCGATCGAGGGTCGTGGTCATGATCGAAGACCTGTCCCCGGACCCGGCCTCGGGCCGGATCCGGCATCGCCGTTCGCCGGAGACGACGCCAGTTGTCTTGCCCGGCATGCGAGGTGCCTTCGGTGATGTCCAGGCTACTCTCCGCCAGGCCCGGACCTCGTATGGTCTGCCAGGATGGGCGTCCTCGACCCCGGGCGCGGCGAAAGGGCGGCACAGCGGTGGAACTCGACCCGAAGAGGCTGCTGATCCTGCGCCGGATCGCCGACGCCGGCAGCGTGGCGGGCGCCTCGCGTGCGCTGGGCCACACCCCCTCCGCGGTGTCCCAGCAACTGGGCCGGCTGGAACGCGAGGTCGGCGTCCCCCTGGTGGACCGCACCGGCGGACGGGCCGAACTGACCGCCGCCGGCCGCCTGTTGGCGGGCTACGGCGACCGGATCGGCCAGGCGCTCCAGGACGCCGCCCGCGACCTGCGCGCACTCGGCGCCGCCGCCACCGGCCCGGTCGCCATCGGCGTGCCGCCGCCCGCCATCACGTTCTTCGCCACCACCGCCGTCCACCTGCTCGCCCGCACCCACCCCGACCTGGCCCCCCGCCTGGTGGAGACCGGACGGCAGGAGGGCCTGCGCGCGCTGCGCCTGGGCGAACTGGACGTCCTGGTCATCGAGGACGACCGGCAGGAGCCCACCCCGCTGCCGCCCGGCGTCGAGGCGAGCGTCATGTTCGAGGACGCCTACCGCCTGGTCGTCCCCTCCGACTGGACCCCGCCCACCGACCCCGCCCAGCTGTCCGGCCGCCCCTGGATCGCCGCCCCGGCCGGCTCACCCCGGCAGCTGGCCTTCCGACGCCTGGCCGCCCGGCACGACATCGTGCCCCTGGTCGAGCACACCGCCCGCTACCGCTTCGCCGTCTACACCATGCTCGCCGCCCGTCTGGGCGCGGCGATCCTGCCCGCGAACGCCGCCGCCCTGATCGGCCCGGCCGCCGGCACCGTCACCACGCTGCCGGTGCCGGGCGCCTACCTGGTGCGCCTGCTGCGCCGCACCGGACCGTGGGGGGCGCCGCCGGCGGTGCGGGCGGCGGCCGAGGCGCTGCAGAGCGCACTGCTGGCGGCGAGCGAGCGGCTGGCGGCCCAGGGCCTGACCGAGAGTGAGCCGCGCGTGAACGGCCACCTGGTCGACCCCAGCGAGCCGAGCGCACCCGCCGGCCCGCACGCCGGGACACCGTAAGCACTGCTGAACGCCGGGGGTGAGCGCCGCTTGCTGGTGCCCGGCCCGGCCCTCTGCCAGCGTGGCCGGGTGACCACCATCGCGGACGAGCGACCCCCCGCCCCTCCTCCTACCCCCTCCGGCGGGCTGCGCCGCCGGGCGCGCGCCGCCACGCGCCTGCTCCAACGGGCGGCCTGGGCCACCACGCTGGTCGGCGCGGTGACGACGGCCTGCACGTCGTGGGGATCCACGCCCTGGTACGCCGGCTGGATCGGCGCGGCCGGTGCGGCGGCACTCGCGGCGCTGGCCTCGCCGGTGCGGCTGGCCCTGGGCGAGAGCCCGCGCTCCGGCTCCGCCTCCGCCCTGTTCCACGCCGCCATGCTCGCCCTGATGGTCTGCGCCTTCGCCGGCTGCTTCGCCTTCTCCCTCAGCGGCTGGTTCCACGAGCACGACCGCGACCTGCACGCCACGCTGCGGGTGTCCGCCACCGTCACCGGCTGCCACAGCAGCGGTGACACCAGCACCGAGTGCACCTTCCTCTGGACGGCGGACGGGCACGAGTACCGCGCCGCCGAGGGCACGGACGTGCAGTGGCCCGACGGGCACCGGGTCGACGTACGGATCGATCCCGCCCACCCGCAACGGGATCCCGTCACCGACGGCGGCTACTGGCCACTGTGGATCGCGGTCGTCGTGGGCGGGCTCGGCATCCCGTTCAGCCTGTGCGTCTGGTGGGTCCTGGAGGAGGCCGCGAACTACTGACGCCGCGCCGAGGCGGGCCCGGCGGGTACGGGTGTCAACCAAAGGACCATCCCGATCTCCGCCTCCGAGCCGACCGGAACGCCCTCTTCCGCCTCCTAGGGTCGAAGACGAACCAGTCGAAAGCCCCGTCAGGAGTTCCCGTGTCCGTGAAGCCCGCCGACGTTCCCATCCGGGTCGCCGCTCTCACCTCGCTCGCCCTCTCGGGTGTCCTCGTCCTGATCGGTTGCGAACCCGGCGTCGAGAACCGCGACGGCGCGACGACGGGCGCCACGACGGGCGCCACCAGGCCGGCAGCGGGCCCGACCACGGATCCGGCGGCCCCGGCCGATCCGGTCCGAGGCGCAGACCTGCTCGGCGGCCACGACTGGTCGCACTTCGCCGGGGCCACCGCCGGGGCCGACGGGGTTCGCATCCGGCCGCTCGGCCGGATGATCGTCAAACAGGACGGCACCGGCGGACAGCCCAACCCGCCGGTCAACCTGCACGGCCCGCACCTGGAGGTGGGCGGCGACTTCGAACTCACCGCGGAACTGCGCGGCACCGCGCACGCCGCCGCCTACCTCCAGCTGTACGGCGAGCTGCCGGTCGTCTACGACGAGTGGCGCCAAGAGCGGCGCAGCGTCCGACTCGGCGTGGTCGACGGCCGGCTGGAGGTGGCCGTGTTCGACGGCGCCAAGGCCGCTCCGGCCGTGACCCGGACGTTCGGCTCCGGACTGCCGGACGACTTCACGCTCGTCCTGGCCCGGCACGGCGACGTCCTGTCCTTCCGCGCCGGTGACACGGCACTCGGCGAGCTGCCCGCCTCCGGCGCGTTCGCCTCCTCGCAGGTCTGGTTCGGCGCGGACGCGGCGCTCGGCGGCCAGGGCTGGCGGCTCGCCGCCCTCCGGGCGCGCCCGCTGGACGGCGGAGAGGTCACCGTCGTGGACACCGCCCGGCCCACGGACCGGCGCGCCGCCGCCCCCGACTCCCTGCGCGCCCTCGCCGCCGCCCGCCCCCGCCCGCTCGGCGTCGGCACGGCCGTCGCCTCGGCGCCGCTGGCCGCCGACCCCGCCTACCGGGAGCTGGTGGCCGGGCAGTTCTCCGTGCTGACTCCCGAGAACGACCTGAAGCCGCAGTTCGTCCAGCCGCAGCCCGGCGTCTTCGACTTCACCGGGGGCGACAGCCTGGTGGAGTTCGCCGACGCCAACGGCATGCGGGTGCACGCCCACACCCTGGTCTTCGGCGAGGCGCTCCCGCGCTGGATGCGGGAGACTCCCACCGAACGGCGCGAGGAGGTGATGACGAGCCATGTCACCGGTGTCGCCGGGCACTTCAAGGGCCGGGTGGCCGAGTGGGACGTGGTCAACGAGCCGATGTCCGTCCAGGACGAGGACTACGGCCCGGGCCGGAGCGGCCTGCGCCGGCACGTGTGGCAGCAGGCGATGGGCGAGCAGTACATCGACAAGGCGTTCCGGGCCGCTCGCACCGCCGACCCCGACGCCAAGCTGTACGTCAACGAGTTCGGCCTGGAGAGCGACGGCCCCCGCTGGGACGCCTTCCTCGCCCTGGTCAAGCGGCTCAAGCAGCGCGGCGTCCCGCTGGACGGGGTCGGCTTCCAGGCGCACGTCCACGAGACCGACGACCACGTCGATCCCGCCGTGCTGGCCGGCCACTTCCGGGCACTCGCCGAACTCGGGCTGTCCGTAAGGATCTCCGAGATCGACGTGCACGGTGAGGACCGCGAGGCGCAGGCCGGGCAGTTCGCCCTGGTCGCCAAGGTCTGCGCACAGACCCCCTCGTGCACCTCGTACGGCACCTGGGGCGTGACCGACCGGTACGGTTCGACCGCCGCTCACGACAGCTACCCGATCGCCCCGGGGGACGAGCTGATGTGGGACACCGGGCTGAAGCCGAAGCCCGCCGTCGCTGCGGTCCGGGGCGCACTCACGGCCGCCGGGTGATCATCTCCGCGTCACCGGGGTGTGGAAGCATGCCCCCATGCCTCGTCCGACCAGCCGGGAAACCGCTCAGCCGTCCGAATCGAACCTCGCAGCGATGCTGCTGAGCCTCTCCGTCCGCATGCCCCGACCGGTCACCGACCTCGCACCCGCCGCGCTCGCGCTCCTGGTGCTCGTCCCGCTCGCTGCCGACGACCCCGACGTCGGCCCGACCGCCTCGCCGACGGTCAACGCGGCGCTGCTGGCGACCGGGGCCCTCGCCCTCGCCGTCCGGCGGCGGTACCCGGCAGCGGTCGCGGCGATCGCCCTGCTCGGCGGCCAGCTCCCGCTCGCCGTCGCCCTCTACGGGCTGGCCGCCCGCCGGGGCGCCACCCGGGTGCCGGCCGTGTTCGCGGTGCTCGCCGGGGCCCGGCTGGCGTACCCGTTCGACCCGGGGGACCTCACCGAACTCTCGGCCCTCGCCACGGTGATCGAGGACCCGCTGGTCTTCGGCGCCGTCCCGCTCGCGCTCGGCCTCACCGCCCACCAGCGCGCCCGCGCCGTCACCGCGCTCGCCGAACGCAACCGACTGCTGGAGGCGGCCCGCCGGTACGCCGAGGAGCGCGCCGCCGCCGCCGAACGTGCCCGGCTCGCCCGGGAGATGCACGACGTCGTCTCCAACCGCGTCTCCCTCATCACCCTGCACGCCGGCGCCTGCGAGCACGCGGCCGCCGACGACCCGGCCACCGTCCGGGAGACCCTCGGCCTGATCCGCGCCCTCGGCCTCCAGGCCCTCACCGAACTGCGCGGCCTGCTCGGCGTCCTCACCCCGGCCTCCGACCAGGGCCCCTCACTGCACGGACTGCCCGCCCTGGTCGAGGAGTCCCGCCAGGCCGGACTCGCCGTCGATCTCACCCTCACCGGCCCCGCCGAAGGACTGCCCGCCCCCGGACCGGCCGTGCAGTACGCCACCTACCGGATCGTCCAGGAAGCCCTGACCAACGCCCACAAGCACGCCCCGGCCGCCGAGGTCGCCGTCACCGTCGAGGTCCACCCGGACGGGCTGCGCCTGGACATCGTCAACTCCCCCGCCACGGCCGCCGACCCGGACGGGCCTCAACTGCCCTCCGGCGGCCACGGCCTGGACGGCATGCGCACCCGCGCCGACGACCTCGGCGGCACCCTGCACGCCGGCCCCACCACCGAGGGCGGCTTCGCCGTCCGGGCCCGCCTACCGCTGACCGCCGCGAAGACGACCGCCGAGGCCGCCGCGTGATCACCGTCCTGCTCGCCGACGACGAGACCATGGTCCGCACCGGGCTGAAACTGCTGCTGCGGGCCGAGGCCGACATCACCGTCGTCGCGGAGGCCGCCGACGGCGACCAGGCGCTGGCCGCCGTCGCCGACCACCGGCCCGACGTGCTGCTGCTCGACCTGCACATGCCCCGGCGCAACGGCCCGGCCGTGCTCCACGCGCTGGCGGACGCCGACTGCGCACCGAAGGTCCTGATCCTCACCACCTTCGACAGTGACGAGCACCTGTTCCCGGCCCTCCACGCCGGGGCGAGCGGGTACCTGCTCAAATCCGCGCCGCCGGACGAACTCCTGCGGGGCATCCGGGCCTGCGCGGCCGGCGAGACGGTGCTCTCCTCCCGGGTCGCCGGACGGGTGGTGGCCCGGATGCTCCAACAGGACAGCGCCCTTGCCGGACACACCCCCGCCTCCGCCGAATCGGCGCTGGCCGGCCTCACCCACCAGGAACGGGCCGTGCTCGACCTCCTCGCCGAGGGCCTGCCCAACGCGGCCGTCGCCGAACGGCTGGCGCTGTCCGTCTCCACCGTCAAGACCTACGCGAGCCGGATCAACACCAAGCTCGGTGTGGCCAGCAGACTCCAGGCGGCCCTGCTGCTCCAACGGCTGCGCACGGGCGGGCAGGGGGCCTGAGCACCGCTCAACGCCGGGGCGGCCGCGGGGACGGCGGGCCCGCGCGGGCAGGCCGGTGGGGTACCGGGGTGCGGCATCGCGGTCATACTTGATCGGAAGTCGATCGAAAGATATGGTCCGATCAACCAGCGGCGGTTCGGAGCAGTACGGGGGACAGGCGATGACCATCTCGGCCGAGGAACGTCGGGACCTGATCCTCAAGGCCGTCGGCGAGGCGAGCGGGCCCCTGCGGCTCGCCGACCTCGCGGCGCGGCTCGCCATTCCGGCGGTGACCGTGCGGCGGGACGTCGCCGCGCTGGCCGAGGCCGGCCGGGTGGGGCGCTCGCACGGGTTCGTCGTACGGCGCACACCGGAGAAGCCGACGGACTCCGAGAGCGGGACCCGCACCCTCGGGCTGCTGGTGCCCTCCGTCGGGTCGTACTTCGACGAGCTGATCAACGGCGCCCGGGCCGCCGCGACGGCGGCGGGCGCCCGACTCGTCCTCGGCATCGCCCCCTACGAGGCCCGCGACGACCGCACGCAGGCCGAACGGCTGCTGGAGTCCGGCCTCGACGGGCTGCTGCTCGCCCCCAACCTCCTGCCGGGCCGGCCCGCGCAGGCCCACGACTGGCTGGACGACCTGCCGGTGCCCGCCATCCTGGTCGAACGCGGCGCGCCCGAGTACGGGGGCCCCGGCGCCGGCCTGGACTCCGTCGGCTCGGACCACCGGCAGGGCGTCCTCCTCGCACTGCGCCACTTCGCCGACCTCGGCCACGACCGGGTCCTGCTCGCGGCCCGCGGCGACTCCTGGACGGCCCGGGAGGTCCGGGCCGGCTACCAGCACGGCACCCGACTGCTCGGACTGGCCGCCCTGCCCGTCCTGGACACCCTCGATGACGACGGCCGCCCCGCCGACTCCGACCGGCTCGCCGGGCTGATCGCCGACGCCGTGTCCGACGGCGTCCGCGCCGCCCTCATCCACAACGACCAGGACGCGATCCAGCTGCTCCCGCTGCTCCGCGCCCGCGGCCTCGCGGTACCCGACGACCTCGCGCTGATCGCCTACGACGACGTGTTCGCCGCCCTGGCGGCCCCGCCGCTGACCGCCGTCGCCCCGCCGACCCGCGCGGTCGGCGAGACCGCCGTCGGCCTCCTGCTGCGCCGCCTCACCGCCGGGCCCGACCTGCCGGTGCACCGGATCTCCCTGCTCCCGGCCCTGCGCATCCGCACCTCCTGCGGCGGCTGAACCCCCAGCCCCGGCCGGGGAGCCCGTCCAGCTGCCACCTTCGTAGCCCGGCCCGCCCATGCGCCGGGCCGGGGAGCGCTACCGCCGCAGTCCCGCCAGCCAGGCGGCGGCCGCGCCGAGCAGCGGAGCCAGCGGGGCGGCCTCGGGGTACCACGGCGCCTCGTACTCCCAGCAGACCCAGGCGTCGGCCGGCAGCAGGGCGAGGCACGCGGCGATCGGCAGGGTGCCGGCGCCGAGCGGCAGTGGCGTGCGGTCGGCGGCCGAGGCGACGTCCTTGACCTGGACGTGGCCCAGCCGGCTGACCAGCGCCCGGTGGGTGGCCTGCGGCGGCTCCCCGCCGAGGACGGTGTGCTGGAGGTCCCACAGAGCGCCGACGGCCGGGTGGTCGACGGGGGCGAGCAGCCGGGCGAGGTCGCGGCCGGTCGGGTGCGAGTCGTGCGTCTCGACCAGGACCCGGACGCCGAGCGCGGCCGCGCGGCCGGCGGCGGCGGCCAGCCGCCGGGCGGCGCGCTCATCAGCCCGTTCGTCGGCCGCCGCCGGGCCGGGCGCGGCGCCGCCGCGCGGGAAGACCCGGACGGCCGGGCAGCCCAGGTCGGCGGCGAGTTCCAGGTGTCCGCCGAGGTCGGCGAGCAGCGGGGCGTCCGCGCCCGGGGCGGCGATGCCGAGGTAGGAGGCCAGCGCGAGCGGAACCGTCCCGGTGGACGCCAGTGCGCGCGCGGCGGCGCGCCGCTCGTCGGCGGTCAGGCCGGGGTGGACCGGCTGGCCGGGGGCGCAGCGCAGTTCCAGCCCGTGCCAGCCGTGGTCGGCGGCGAGGCGCGCGGCGGCGGCGAGCGGCAGGTCGGGCAGGCCGAGGGTGGAGAGGGCGAGTGGCACGGGTGCTCCTCAGGTCCGGGCGCCGGGCGGAAGCCGGCGGGCGCAGGCCGCTCCCGGCGACAGCTCCGCCTCGTGGACGGTGCCGTCGGGCCACCGCACCCGCAGCCGGTAGGCCCCGTCGGGGGCGGCCGCCACGTCCGCCGTCAGGCCGTCGAGCGGCGGGAGTTCGTCCGCGGCGGCGGTGAGACGGGCTGCGGTGAGGTGAGCGGCGGCAAGGCAGGCGGCGGTGAGGCGGGCGGCGCACACCAGCAGGTGGGCGGCCCCGCCGGTGGCGCCGGTCAGGACCGGCAGGGCGGCGGCCGCTCCGAAGGCCGTGCCGTCCGGGACGGCGCTGGTGCGGGCGGCGGTGTAGCCGTGCAGGGCGCACAGTTCACTGGTCAGCAGCCGGCCGTCCAGCGTGTGGGCGGTGGCAGTGGCGGCGGCGGCAGTACCGGTGCCGGGCCTGGCGGGCGGCAGGTGGTCTCCGGCGACGGCCCAGCCGCCCTCGCGCAGCGGGGTGCCGGGCGGGGCGCCGACGACCAGGTGGGCGCGGACCTCGTCGGCGCCGTGGGCGAGGGTCAGCGAGGTGACGGTGACACCGGGCAGGGGGTGTCCGACGGCCCGGGGGCGGTGGGTGGAGGCCGCCCAGCCGTCGCCGGTGGCGAGCGGGGTGATGGGGCCGCGTTCGGTGGGTTCGCCGTCGACCAGCAGGGCGAGGTGGTTGTCGGCCGGGCCGGTGTGGACGGGGCCGGTGGCGGTGGAGTGGGCGAGCCGCGCGTAGTGCGGGTCGTCGGGGTGGACGCGGTCGGCGGGCTGGTCGTCGCTGCCGTGGTTGTGGAGGCGGACCAGGCCGTCGGCGGCGGTGGACTGGACCAGCCAGCCGGGGCCGGGCAGCGCCCGGACGGTGTCGCGGCGTTCGGCGGGCGCGGGCTCCTCGCGGTCGGTCCAGGCGGGGTGGTCGGCGGGCAGCAGCAGGCCGAGGAAACCGGAGGCCGCCCAGTAGGGCGAGGCGGGGCCGGAGTAGGGCTGGACGAGCGGAGGGTGGGGGCCGTACCAGCCGAGGGTGAGCAGGCCGTCGGGGCCGGTGGCGCCGCGGTCGAGGAAGTGGCGCAGGGCGCCGGAGGCGAGTCGGCGGGTGGTGCCGGGGGTGAGCGGGGTGTGGCCGGTGAGGGTGCCGGCCCAGAGCGGGGCGGCGGCGGCGAACCGGTAGATCAGCGAGCGGCCCTGGTGCACCGGCGCGCCGTCGCCGCCGAACAGGTGGGCGTAGTCGGCGAGGTGGGCGGCGAGCCGGGGGCCGTACTCGGCGAGCAGGGCGCGGTCGTCGGCGAGATGGGCGTGCAGCACGGGGTAGAGGTGCAGGGCCCAGCCGTTGTAGTGGTCGAAGGCGCGGGGGCGGCCGTCGGTGTACCAGCCGTCGCCGAGGTAGAAGCGGTCGATGCGTTCGAGGCCGCGCCGGACGGCGGCGCGGGCGGCGTGCTCCTCGATGCCGGCCTCGGCGAGGAAGCCGCCGACGGCGAGCGGGAAGAGCCACCAGTTGTTGTCGTTGGGCGTGCGGTGGAGGGTCCCGGCGAGCCACCGTGCGGTTCTGGTCCGGACGTCGGCGGGGAGGCGGTCCCAGAGCCAGGGGCGGGTCAGCCGCAGGGCGAACGCGATGGCGGCGGCCTCGACCATGGCCTGGCCGCGGTCGGTGACGACGGGCCAGGACGCCGGGTCGTCGTCGGTGAGGTCGCGTGCGGTGGTGGGGTGGCGGGTGCCGGCGTCGAGTCCGGCGGCGTAGCGGTCGAGCAGGCCGTGCGGGTCGGCGCCGCCGGCGCCGGCGATCCGCAGGGCGGCGAGGAGGAAGGTGCGGGCGAAGCCTTCGAGGGCGTCGGAGCGGCGGCCGGACCAGCTCGGCCGGGGGCCGGGGAGGTCGATCAGCGCGTGTCCGGGGCCGGCCCAGGGGAGGACGGCGTCGAGCAGGCCGTCGGCGGCGGCCTCCCAGTGGGCTCTGGTCCAGCCGGTGCGGGGGCTGAGGGCGTGGTCTTCCGGGGGCAGCAGCACGGCGGTGTCCTCCATGGCCCGGGGCTCGGGAGTCGCGCCCCGTGCGGGGAATCTAGAAAGCGGTTGATCGTTCGTCAAGGCTTTTGATCGCAACGGATCATTTGATCCAGATCTCTTGACTTCGATCGATCGCCCGCCCAGGATGGCGACCACTTGCCCGCCCGGTCGCGGCCACCGGCAGCCCCACTGACCCCCCGGCCGCGCCCCCCTCTCCCGGAGTCGTGCATGCCCTCACTCCCGCTCCCGCTCCCCCACCCCCGGCGCAGACTCCCCCACCCCCGGCGCAGACTCCTCCGCGCCGCCGCCGGCGGCCTGCTGTCCACCGTCCTCCTCGCCGCCTGCGCCGGCAGCGGCGGCGGGGCCCCGAAGGCCGACGACGGCAAGCCGGTCACGCTGACCTTCTGGGCCTGGTCCAAGGGCACGAAGGAGGTCGTCGCCGCCTTCAACGCCTCCCACCCCGACGTCAACGTGGTCTACGAAGAGATACCGTCCGGCACGGCCGGCGGGTACGCCAAGATCTCCAACGCGGTGAAGGCCGGCAACGCCCCCGACGTGTTCAACGTCGAGTACGCCCAACTGCCGGACTTCGTCAGCCAGGGCGCCGTCCAGGACATCTCCGGGCTCGTGCCCGGCGAGCTCAAGGCGAAGTACCTGCCGCAGACCATGGACCTGACCACCCTCGGCGGCCGCACCTGGGCGCTGCCGCTGGACGCCTCGCCGCAGGCCTTCTACTACCGCAAGGACCTCTTCGACCGGGCCGGCCTCACCCCGCCGAAGACCTGGGACGAATTCCGCACCGCCGCGCAGAAACTGAAGCAGGCCCAGCCGGACACCCGGATCGCCACCTTCTTCCCCGACGACCCGGCCACCTTCCAGGCGATGGCCTGGCAGGCCGGCGCCCACTGGTTCACCGGCCGCGACGACGCCTGGAGCGTCGACCTCAACGGCGCCGGGACCAAGCAGACCGCGGACTACTGGCAGCAGCTGATCGCCGAGGACCTGGTCCGCGTCCAGCCCTCGTTCAGCCAGCCGTGGACGGCCTCGCTGCAGAAGGGCGGGACCGCCGGCTACCTCGGCGCCTCCTGGGGCGGCGGGGTGCTGAAGGGCACCCTGCCCGACGCGGCCGGCACGTGGGCCGTCGCCCCGGTGCCCAGCTGGGACGGCGCCCCGGCCAGCGGCATGGTCGGCGGCACCACCTTCGCCGTCTCCAAGAACAGCAGGAAGGCCAAGGCGGCGGTCGAGTTCGCCACCTGGGCGACCACCACGCCGGAGGGCATCAAGGCCCGGATCGCCTCCGGCACCTCCTCCGCCTTCCCGGCCGCGCCCGCGCTCGTCCCGGTGGCCGAGGAGGCCTTCAAGGCCGACTTCTACGGCGGCCAGGACGTGTACGCGCTCTACACGGACGCCGCGAAGTCGATCAAGCCGAACTGGCAGTGGGGCCCGACGATGAACGCGACCAACAACGCGCTCAAGGACGCGTTCGGCAAACTCACCCAGGGCGGCACCGTCCAGGCGGCCCTCGACGCCGCGCAGCAGTCCACCCTGGCCGAGCTGAAGAACCGCGGCCTCAAGGTCAAGCAGTGACCGCCCAGCCGCCCCGCACCGGGCCCGGGCCCGCCGTCGCCGCCCGCGCCCGCCGGCGCGGGCGGTACGGGGCGCCGGCCGTCCTGCTCGCCCCGTTCGTGCTCCTGTTCACCGCCTGCACGCTCGTCCCGATCGGCTACGCCGTCCACCTCAGCCTGTACACCGAGCACCGCTCCGGGCTCGGCTTCGGCGGCGGCGAGACGGTCTTCACCGGCCTCGGCAACTACGCCCGGGCGCTCGGCGACCAGGCGTTCCGCTCGGGCTTCTGGACCACCGCGCAGTACTGCCTGCTCTACATCCCGCTGATGACGGGGCTGGCGCTGCTCCTCGCGCTGCTGCTGGACTCCGCGCTGGCCCGCGCCCGCCGGTTCTTCCAGCTGGCGCTGTTCCTGCCGCACGCGGTGCCCGGCATCATCGCCGCGCTGATCTGGGTCTACCTGTACACGCCCGGCATCAGCCCGGTCATCGACCTGCTGAACGCCGGCGGCGCCCACCCCGACCCGTTCGGCGCGCCACTGCCCGCCGTGGTCAACATCGCACTCTGGGAGTGGACCGGCTACAACATGGTCATCTTCTACGCCGCGCTCCAGGCCGTCCCGCGCGAAGTCCTCGAAGCGGCCGTCGTCGACGGCGCCGGACCGCTGCGGACCGCCGTCAGCGTCAAGATCCCGCTCATCCGCGCCTCGATCGTGCTGGTCGGCCTGTTCACCCTGATCGGCTCGCTCCAGCTCTTCACCGAACCGATGATCCTGCACGGCGCCTCCCCCGGCGTCGTCTCCACCTGGACACCCAGCATGTACGCCTACACCGCCGCCTTCGACCGGGGCGACTACGGCCTGGCCGCCGCCGCCTCGGTGCTGCTCGCGCTCGCCGCCGCCGCGCTGTCCTTCCTCGTCACCCGGGCCACCCGCCCGCGCCCGGACCGCCGGACGGAGGCCACCGGATGACCACGCTCGCCCCCGGACGCCGCCCCCGGCAGCGCTCCGCCGCCCGCAGCCACCCGCCCCGCCGGCCGTGGAGCCTCTCCAAGGCCGCCGTCAACGGCGCCCTCGTCCTCGCCACCGCCTACACCCTGCTGCCGCTGCTGTGGCTGGTGACCGCCGCCGCCAAGAACACCGGCGACCTGCTCGGCGGGCGCGCCCTCTCCCCCGCCACCTGGCACCTCGGCGAGAACCTGCACGCGCTGGCCACCACCGGGGACGGCATCTACTTCCGCTGGTACCTCAACTCCCTGCTGTACGCCGGGCTCGGCGCACTGGCCTGCGCCCTGGTCTGCGTCTGCGCCGGGTACGCGTTCCACGTCCACTCCTTCCCCGGCAAGGAGAAGCTGTTCGGCCTGGTGCTGCTCGGCGTGCTGGTGCCCACCACCACGCTGGCCCTGCCGATGTACCTGCTCGCCTCGGACCTCGGCGTGGTCAACACCTTCTGGGCGGTCTTCGTGCCCTCCCTGGTCAACCCCTTCGGCGTCTACCTCGCCCGGGTGTTCTGCGCGGGCTACGTCCCCGGGGAGGTGCTGGAGGCGGCCCGGATGGACGGCGCGGGCGAACTGCGCACCTTCTGGTCGATCGGCCTGCGGATGATGACGCCCGGCTTCGTCACGGTGTTCCTCTTCCAGTTCACCGCGATCTGGAACAACTTCTTCCTCCCCCTGGTGATGCTCTCGGACAACCGGCTCTTCCCGGTCAGCCTCGGCCTGTTCAGCTGGAACGCCCAGACCCACGCCTTCCCCGAGTACTACCCCCTCGTCGTCAGCGGCTCGCTGCTCGCCGTCCTCCCGCTGGTGGCGGCCTTCGTCGGCCTGCAACGCCACTGGCGGGCCGGCCTGACCGCAGGAAGCGTCAAATGACCACCACCACAGCCGACATCCGCTCCCCCGCCGCCCCGGCCCGCCGGCCCCGCGCCCTGCTCGCGATGGACCGCGCCCTGCCCGCCCGGCTGCTCGACCGGCACGCCGTCCAGCGGCTCACCGACCTCGCCGACCTCGACCCCGACCTGGTCGTGGACGACTTCGCCACCCCCGAGGCCGCCGCCGCGCTGGCCCGCACCGAGGTCATCATCAGCGGCTGGGGCTGCCCGCCGCTGGACGAGGCCGTACTGGCCGCCGCGCCCCGGCTGCGCGCCGTCATCCACGCCGCCGGCTCGGTCAAGCACCACGTCACCGACGCCTGCTGGCGGCGCGGCCTCCAGGTGACCTCGGCGGCCTGGGCCAACGCGCTGCCCGTCGCCGAGTACACCGTCGCCGCCGTGCTGCTCGCCAACAAGCGGCTGCTGGCGATCCGCGAGGACTACCGGCACCGGCGCGCCCCGCACGACTGGCAGGGCGCCTACGCCGCCGCCGGGAACTACCGGCGCACGGTCGGCGTCGTCGGCGCCTCCCGGATCGGGCGCCGGGTGCTCGAACTGCTCGGCCCGCACGACCTCGACCTGCTGCTGTACGACCCGTACGTGGAGGCCGCCGAGGCCGCCGCGCTCGGCGCCCGGGCCGTCGGCCTGGACGACCTGTGCGCCTCCTCCGACGTGGTCACCGTGCACGCCCCCGAACTGCCGGAGACCCACCACCTGGTGGACCGCCGCCGGCTCGCCCTGATGCGCGACGGCGCCACCCTGGTCAACACCTCCCGCGGCTCGCTGGTCGACCAGCAGGCGCTCACCGACGAACTCGTCGCCGGCCGCCTGGACGCCGTCCTCGACGTCACCGTCCCCGAGGTCCTGCCCGCCGACTCACCGCTGTACGAGCTGCCGAACGTCCTGCTCACCCCGCACGTGGCCGGCTCGCTCGGCGGCGAGCTGCACCGGATGGCCGCCGCCGCGGCCGACGAACTCGCCCGCTACGCGCGGGGCCTGCCGTTCGCCCACGCCGTCCACCCCGAAGGCATCCACCGCACGGCCTGACCGCGCCCCCCGTCACCAGCTGCACGGCCTGACCGCGCCCCCGCCAGCACCAACACCACCAGCTGCAAGGAGAACACCCGTGGACCGCAAGGTGATCGGCGTCGTCCTGAACGGCGTCACCGGCCGCATGGGCCACCGCCAACACCTCGTCCGCTCGATCCTCGCCATCCGCGAGCAGGGCGGCCTCGACCTCGACGACGGCCGGGTGCTCTGGCCCGAACCCATCCTGCTCGGCCGCAACGAGGCCAAGCTGCGCGCCCTGGCCGAACGCCACGGCCTGGAGCACTGGACCACCTCGCTCGACGAGGCGCTCGCCCACCCGCTCACCGAGGTGTACTTCGACGCCCAGGTGACCCCCGCCCGGGAGGCCGCCCTGCGCGCCGCGATCGCTGCCGGCAAGCACGTCTACACCGAGAAGCCGACCGCCGAATCCCTCGACGCCGCCCTGGAGCTGGCCCGCCTCGCCCGGGCGGCCGGCGTCCGCAACGGCGTCGTCCAGGACAAGCTGTTCCTGCCCGGGCTGCGCAAGCTCAAGCGGCTGGTCGACGGCGGGTTCTTCGGCCGGATCCTGTCCGTGCGCGGCGAGTTCGGCTACTGGGTCTTCGAGGGTGACTGGCAGAGCGCCCAGCGCCCGTCCTGGAACTACCGCGCCGAGGACGGCGGCGGCGTGATCCTCGACATGTTCCCGCACTGGCGCTACGTGCTGGACAACCTCTTCGGGCCCGTCCGCACGGTGTACGCGCACGCCTCCACCCACATCCCCCGCCGCGTCGACGAGCAGGGCCGGGCCTACCCCGCCACCGCCGACGACGCCGCGTACGGCGTCTTCGAGCTGGCCGACGGCGTCGTCGCGCAGATCAACTCCTCCTGGGCGGTGCGGGTCGACCGGGACGAACTGGTCGAGTTCCAGGTCGACGGCACCGAGGGCAGCGCCGTCGCCGGGCTGCGCGAGTGCCGCATCCAGCACCGCGCCACCACCCCCCGGCCGGTCTGGAACCCGGACCTCCCGGCCACCGACCCCTTCCGCGCCCAGTGGCAGCCGGTGCCCGCCAACGAGGAGTACGACAACGGCTTCAAGGTGCAGTGGGAGCTGTTCCTGCGCCACGTGGCGACCGGCTCCGCCTACCCGTGGGACCTCCTGGAAGGCGCCAAGGGCGTCCAGCTCGCCGAACTCGGCCTGCGCTCGGCGCGCGAGGGCCGCCGGCTCGACGTCCCCGAGCTGGTGCTCTGATGGCCGAACTCGACCTGCCCGGGCACGGCCGGCTACGGCTGCGCGAGCCCGCACCGCTCGACCTGCCCGCGCACCCGCCCGCCTCCCGCACGGCCTTCGCGGCCGCCCACGTCGTCGCCGACCCGCTCGGCGCCAACGCCGCCGGCGCCCCGGCCGCCCTGGACTGGGACGCCACCCTCGCCTTCCGTCACCACCTCTGGTCGCTCGGCCTCGGCGTCGCCGACGCCATGGACACCGCCCAGCGCGGCATGGGCCTGGACTGGGCCGCCACCCGCGAACTCATCACCCGCTCCGGCGCGGCGGCCCGCGCCGTCGGCGGCCGACTCGCCTGCGGCGTCGGCACCGACCAACTCACCGACCCGGCACGCTCCTTGAGCGACATCACGGCCGCCGCCCTGAGCGAGGTCGCGGACGCCTACGAGGCGCAGCTCGCCGTGGTCGAGGCGGCCGGCGCGCAGCCCGTCCTGATGGCCAGCCGGGCCCTCAACTCCCGTGCCCGCGGCCCGGAGGACTTCCTCCGCGTCTACGACGGGCTGATCCGGCAGTCCGCCCGGCCGGTGATCCTGCACTGGCTCGGCGCCGCCTTCGACCCGGCACTGGCCGGCTACTGGGGCTCCGCCGACCTCGACGCGGCCACCGACACCGTCCTCACCCTCATCCGCGAACACCCCGGTCGGATCGACGGCATCAAGGTGTCGCTGCTGGACGCCGACCGGGAGGTCGCGCTGCGCCGCGCCCTGCCCGCCGGGGTGCGGCTCTACACCGGCGACGACTTCCACTACCCCGAACTGATCAAGGGCGACGAACTCGGCCACAGCGACGCCCTGCTCGGCGTCTTCGACCCGATCGCCGGCCACGCCGCGGCAGCCCTGCACGCCCTGGACGCCGGCGACACCGCCCGCTACGACGCGCTGCTCGGCCCGACGCTGCCGCTGGCCCGGCACCTCTTCGCGGCGCCGACCTTCCAGTACAAGACCGGCGTGGTCTTCCTCGCCTACCTGGCCGGCCACCAGGAGCACTTCACCATGGTGGCCGGCGCCCAGAGCGGCCGGTCCGTACCGCACCTCGTCGAACTGTTCCGGCTCGCCGACGCCGCCGGGGTGCTCCCCGACCCCGAGCTCGCGGCCGACCGGATGCGCCGCTACCTCGCCCTGGCCGGGTGGTCGGCATGACCGCACCTCACCCCGCCGAACGGGGTACCGCCGCCCCCGGGCTGGAACGGCTCTCGCTCAACCAGATCACCACCAAGCACTGGTCCCTGCCCGAGGCCGTCCGGGGCTGCGCGCAGGCGGGCATCCCGGCGATCGGCCTGTGGCGGGACAAGGTCGCCGAGACCGGAACGGCCCGCGCCGCCCGGCTGGTCCGCGACAGCGGCCTGACCGTCAGCAGCCTCTGCCGGGGCGGCTTCCTCACCGCCGCCGGGGCCGAGGGCCGCCGCGCCGCGCTCGACGACAACCGGCGGGCCGTCGAGGAGGCCGCCGAACTCGGCACCGACACCCTGGTGCTGGTCGTCGGAGGCCTGCCCGAGGGCAGCCGCGACCTGCCCGGCGCGCGCGCCCGGATCGCCGACCTGCTCGCCGAACTCGCCCCGTACGCCGGGCAGTTCGGCGTACGACTGGCCATCGAACCGCTGCATCCGATGTTCTGCGCCGACCGCGCCGTGGTCTCCACCCTCGGCCAGGCGCTCGACCTCGCCGCGCCGCACCCGGCCGCCCAGGTCGGCGTGGTCGTCGACAGCTACCACGTCTGGTGGGATCCGGCGCTGCCCGAGCAACTCGCCCGGGCGGGCCGGGACGGCCGCATCGCCGCCTACCAGGTGTGCGACTGGACGCTGCCGCTGCCCGCCGACGTCCTGCTCGGGCGCGGCCACGTCGGCGACGGCCACATCGACTTCCGCTCCCTCACCGACCAGGTCACGGCGGCGGGCTACACCGGCTGGATCGAGGTGGAGATCTTCAACGAGCGGATCTGGGCCACCCCCGGCGCACAGACCCTCGCCACCGTGGCCGACCGCCACCGCACCCACGTGGTCGCCGCGCCACACCGGTAGCCGTTGGCCTACCCTGGCAGCCCGTGCCACACCCTCGAAAGCTGGTCACGCGATGATCGAAACGATCGAACTCGACTACGACGACTCCGGATTCCGCCGCAACGGGGCCCCGCACCGGATCGTCGCCGGCGCCCTGCACTACTTCCGCGTCCACCCCGAGCTCTGGGACGACCGGCTGCGCCGCCTGCGCGCCCTCGGCGTCAACACCGTGGACACCTACATCCCCTGGAACTTCCACGAACTGCCCACCGGTGAGATCGACTTCACCGGCTGGCGGGACGTGGCCCGGTTCGTCCGGCTGGCCCAGCAGCACGGACTGGACGTCATCCTGCGGCCCGGCCCGTACATCTGCGCCGAATGGGAGTTCGGCGGCCTGCCCGCCCGCCTCCTCGCCGTCGACGGCCTGCGCCTGCGCTGCGCCGACCCCGCCTTCCTCGCCGCCGTGGACGGCTGGTTCGACGCCCTCGTGCCCGAGCTGCTGCCGCTGCTGGCGAGCCGCGGCGGCCCCGTCGTGGCCGTCCAGGTCGAGAACGAGTACGGCAGCTACGGCACCGACGCCGGCTACCTCGCCCACCTGCGCGACGGCCTCCTCGCGCGCGGCGTGGACTGCCTGCTGTTCACCGCCGACGGCGCCGAGGACTTCATGCAGCAGGGCGGCGCGATCCCCGGCCTGCTCGCCACCGCGACCTTCGGCTCCCGCGCCCCCGAGCGCTTCGAGGTGCTGCGCCGCCAGCAGCCCAAGGGGCCGCTGGCCGCCATGGAGTTCTGGATCGGCTGGTTCGACCGCGTCGGCGGGCCCCACCACGTCCGCGACCCGCAGGAGTCCGCCCGCTCCCTGGACGCACTCCTCGCCACCGGCGCCTCCGTCAACCTATACATGGCCCACGGCGGCACCAACTTCGGCCTCTGGTCCGGTGCCAACCACACCGGCACCAGCCCCGATACCCCGGGCTACGAGCCCACCACCACCAGCTACGACTACGACGCCCCCATCGGCGAGGCCGGCGAACTCACCGCCAAGTTCCACGCCCTGCGCGACGTCATCGGCCGGTACCTCCCCCTGCCCGACGGCGAACTCCCCGCCGAGCCGCCCCGCCTGGCCCCGCGCCGCATCGACCGCAGGACCGGCCGGGCCCGCCTGTTCGACTCCCTGGACGCGCTGGCCACCCCGCACCACCGGCCCGTCCCGGAACCCATGGAGAACCTCGGCCAGTCCCTCGGCCTCATCCACTACCGCACCCGCGTCCCCGGCCCCCGCCCCACCCTGCCGCTGCGCATCGACGGCCTCGGCGACCGCGCCCAGGTCTTCGCCGACGGCCGCCCCCTCGGCACCCTCGACCGCAACGACCCCGGCGCCACCCTCCCGCTGGCCACCGCGCCGGCCGGCACCACCCTGGACATCCTGGTCGAGGCGCTCGGCCGCACCAACTACGGCCCCCAGCTCGACGACCGCAAGGGCATCCGGCGGGGCGTCTCGCACGAACGCCAGCGCCTCCACGACTGGGAGATCCGCCCACTCCCCCTCACCGACCTGAGCGGCCTGGCCTTCGACCCGGCCACCGCCGCCACCGACGGCGACCCGGCCTTCCACCGCTTCGAGACCGACCTCGACACCCCCGCCGACGCCTTCCTCGCCCTCCCCGGCTGGGGCCGCGGCCTGCTCTGGCTCAACGGCTTCCTCCTCGGCCGCTACACCGACGAGGGCCCGCAGCGCACCCTCTACGCCCCCGCCCCGCTCTGGCACCCGGGCACCAACACCCTCGTCCTCCTCGAACTCACCCGCCACGGCGAAGCCCTCGACCTGCGCGACCGACCCGACCTCGGCCCCGTCACGGACGCCCCCAGCTCCGAGTTCTGAAACTCCGCCTCACCGACATCGTGACCGCCCCGCTCACCGGCTACGCCGTCGCCTCGACCCGGCCGGCCGGCCGGGGACTGAGCGTCCTGCGGTGGCCACCTACCGGCGCCGGCCCCAGCAGGTGATCAGCGGGGCGGTGGTCACGTCCAGTTCGGTGTCGCGGAGGTTGGCCAGGTGCCGGTCCAGGTCGGCGGCGGGGAGGTCGGGGCCGACCAGCTGGTCGCGGAGCTGACGGACCGTCGCCGCCTCCAGCTCCCGGCAGGCCGGGGAGGTGACGGGGAAGTACGCCTCGGCGGCGACGTCCGTCAGGCCCGCCTCGCGCAGCAGCCGGGGCAGGGTGCGGCCGAAGGCGAGGTCGGCGCCGCGCTCGGCGAGCCGGGCCCGGAACGCCCGGCGCACCCGGTTCGCCAGCTCCTGGTCCGGTCCGTGCGCGTCCGGGCAGGCGAGCGGTTGCAGGGCCGGGTCCGCGTCCTCGACCACCAGCCAGCCTCCGGGCCGTACCGCCGACGCCAGCCGCCGCAGCACCTCGGCCCGGTCGGGCAGGTGCACCAGCACCAGGCGGACGTGCACCAGGTCGAACAGCCCGTCGGGCAGCGGGTCGCGGGTGACGTCGTGCCGCAGGACCTCGACGCGGTCGGCGGGCAGTCCGGTCAGCCAGCTGGTGTCGAGGTCGCTGGCCAGGACCCGGCCCGCCGGCCCGACCCGCTCGGCCAGTGCCAGCGGGATCCCCGGGCCGCCCGCACCCACCTCCCAGCAGTGGTGCCCGTCGGCCGGGCCCAGCCGGTCCAGGTGCTCCAGCGTCCACGGGTCGAACAGCTCGGCGATGCCCTCGAACCGTCGACCCGCCTCCCGCTGCCGGTTGTCCAGCAGGTAGCCGCGCTCGTCGCCCATGCTCCGCGCCTCTCGGATCGCCCTTGCCCGTCGCTCCGCCCGTCGCTCGACGCGGCCGACCGCGATGGTAGGCGATCGGTGCCGGGTGCGCGAAGGCGCCCCGGGCTGCGGGTGGGAACCGAGGGAAGTCGACCGATTAAACTGATCATCCGAAAGTGGATCAGTTTGCATCCTCCGCCGACCCGCCCGAGGTACCGCGATGAGTCAGTCCTGGAAGCCGCTCCCTGACGATCTTTCGGAACCCGCTCGACGTCTGGCCGAGGAACTGCGCGCGGTCAAGGACGCGCACCGGATCTCACTGGCCGAACTCGGGAGGAGGACCTACCTCAGCAAGGCCTCCTGGGAACGCTGGTTGAACGGGAAGCGCCTGATCACCCCGCAGGCCCTGGCCGGCCTGATCGCCACGGTCGAGTGCGACGCCGATCTGCTCACCTCCCTGCTGCGGAAGGCCGAGGCCGCGCGCGACGCGCACGAGGTGCTCTCCTCCGAGGCCGCGCACGACACGGACGAGGCGCTCTCCCCGGCGCCCGCGCCCGCAGCGCCGGCCGAAGCGCCCGACGCCGCCCCCGCCTCGCCGCAGCCCGCCCCGTGGCGGCGGCCGGCGGCCGGCGTGGGGGCCGCCGTGGCCGCCGTGCTCATCCTGTTCGCGGCCCTGTACCTGCGCGGCCCGCACGGCGGCAACGGCACGGCATCGGCGGCGACGCTCCCGCCGAAGACGGCGGCGGCGGCGACGGCGACGGCGACCGCCGGGTCGGCGCCGCTCTGCGAGGGCGTCGGCTGCGCGGGCAAGGACCCCCAGGACATGCGGTGCGACGTCGACCAGCGCACCCTGCTGACCGGCAACGTGGGCAAGGTGGTCCTCTACGTCCACTACAGCCCGCGCTGCCGGGCCGCCTGGTCAGGGATCACCGACGGCTCCCCCGGGGACAGCGCCACCATCACCACCAACCACGGCTGGCAGGAGACCGCCCTGATCCACTGGGGCTACGACAACTACTCCGTGATGGTCGACGCGAGCCCCGGCGACACCACCTTGCAGGTGTGCGGCCACCAGAAGGACGGCGACAACTGCACCGGCGTCGTCACCGACCCCGCCGCCCGCGCGAGCGCCCTCCCCAGCCCCCCGCCTCCGGCCGCCACTCCCACGCCGACGCCGACGCCCTGAGGATCCGCCACCATCGCGGCAAAACCCACTGGCGGCTCGGGGCCGTACGAACGAGCATGGCCCTCATGAGCGACCAACCCGAACGATGGACCCAGGCGACCGTCTACCCCGACATGTGGGCCGACCCGGACGACGACCCCCGCAACAGCGAGGGAGTCTGCCCTGACGGCGAACTCCCCACCCTGAAAGACTTCCTGACGAACTACCGCCACACCCTGCTGATGAAGTGCGAAGGCCTGGACCCGGAGCAGCTGGCCCGCCGGTCCGTCCCGCCGTCGACGATGTCGCTGCTCGGCCTCGTCCGGCACCTCGCCGCAGTGGAACGGGACTGGCGCGGCTGGATCAGCGACGGCGATCCGCTGCCGAAGCTCTACGGCAAGCGGGACGCGGACTTCGACGGAGCCGTCGCCGAGCAGGCCGAGGTCGACGCGGCGTTCGCCGACCTGGCCCGCGAACAGGCCGCGACCGACGCCGCCCTGGCCGCGCACCCGGACCTGGGCACGCGGCTGGGGAAGAGCGGCATCGCGGTGCGAGAGCTGCTGGTGCACAGGATCGACGAGTACGCCCGTCACTGCGGGCACGCCGACCTGTTGCGCGAGTGCCTCGACGGGCGGGTCGGCCAGTAAGGCCCGTCCCGGTGCGCTGACCTCGGCGGCCGGCTCCGTCAGGCGGCACCTCGACGGAAGCCGGCGCTCCGCCGGAAGACCGCCGACAGGCTCGCTCCTCCGGTGCCCGCCACCGCGCAGCGCAGCACCAGCGGCCCGGAGTCCGAGAGCACCGTGATGCCGGCGCCGCCGCTCGCGAGCCGGTAGCCGTCCAGCGCCAGCGTCAGCTGGACGGTGGACGCCTTCCGGGTGGGGTCGGCGACGGCGACGGAGAGGTCGCCGCCGTTCTCCCGGAGCAGGACGGAGCAGGGGGCGGAGACGGTCAGCGGGCCGACGGTGCCGGGGGCGAAGAAGTTGGCGAGGGTGAGTCCGAGTCCGGGCGCGCTGATCGCCTGGGCGTCGGCCGTGTTGGCGAGCACGGTGGCCGTCGGGGCCGCCGCGCGGGCCGCCGCCTGGTCCGGGCCGGCCCCGGGCATCAGCACGTAGTGGTACGTCCCGTCGACGGGGTCGGTGCCGTGGTCGAGGCCGATCGACAGGTAGGTCCGGGTGATCGGGTCGGGCGCCCCGCCCCGGTTGATGTCGGCCCACGCCCCGGTCCGCCGTTCGCGGGCGAGGTCGAGGGTGGCGCCGTCGGGGAACACCCAGGCGCCCGACCCGGCGAGCGCCGCCCAGCGGACGCCGTCGGCCCGCCGGCTCCAGCCGGGGTCGGCGGGCTGGCGGACGCCGTCCAGCACGAACTCCCGGTCCTCGCGGGCCCCGAGGTTGCGGTGGTCGACGGTCGTGCGGACGGCGACGCCGTCGGTGCAGCCGATGCCCGCGCCGAGGCAGACGATCGAATCGTCCAGGCAGAACCAGGACTTGCGCCCGACCAGGGTGGAGCCGAGGCCCCGGACGTCCTGGCCGGCCACCGACCGGTCGCCGTCGCTCGCCCCGCCCGCCCAGGCGGTCGCCGGGCGGGCCTGGCCCCAGTCGCCACCGGCGCCGTCGGCCAGCGGGCGCGTCGACACGGTGGTGCCGGGCAGCCGGTAGGGGTCGGCGGTGGGCCAGAAGGAATCGCTGTACTGCTCGTCGCCCTGCTCGCCGCCGTACCAGTAGAGCATTCCGCTGCCGCTGTGCCAGGCCCGCAGGTTCTCGCCGTTCCCGCACTCGTAGAAGGCGGTCCGGGACGAGGACAGGCTGAGCTGCGCGCTCCAGCCGGGCCGGCGGTGGACGGCCCGGTCCATGGTGAACACCCGGCTGCCCGTGCCCTCGTCCGCCGCCCGGGTGCCGGAGTCCGCCAGAAGGGCCTGTGCGCGGGCGAGTTCGGGGATGTCGGCGAGGACGTTGGACAGGTAGGGGAGCACCTGGTCGCGCTGGAGGGAGCCCTTCACGGCGGCGCGCCAGGCCGCCGCCTGGGCCGTCGGCACCGACCCGGAGTCGGCCAGCCGCAGGACGTCCCCGAGCAGGGCGTGGCCGCGCACGTGGTCGTCCAGGCGGGCCCGCCGCGCGTCGCCGGCCTGCACGCCGCGGCTGACGGCGCGGCCCGAAACCCCGTCCATCACCAGGCCGTTGAACAGGAACGGCAGGAACCCCCGGTCCACGGCGGTGAAGACGTTGCGCAGCGCGGGGTCGGTGACGGCCCAGGGCGTACCGGCGAGCAGGCGCAGCAGCCGGCTCAGGCTGCCGAGCAGCACCTCACCATAACTGCCGGTGTACGGCACCCAGGTGTGCTGGACGAAGCTGCCGTCGGCGTAGATCCCGTCGCCGGTGGTCACGTAGCGGAACACCGGTGACAGCCCCCGCTGCGCGGCGGCGACCGGGGCCGCCGAGCGGCCGATGACACCGCGCAGCGCGAGCACCCGGCACAGGTCCACCCGGTTGGCCCCGGTGCTGGTACCGGTGTACTTGTCGACCACCGAGGACGGGACGAAGTGGTCCACGGCCGCACCGCACGCGGCCGCCCGTTCGGCCGTCAGGAGGTCGCCGAGCAGCACGCACACGTCCAGCAGGGCCTGGGGGGCGCCGATCTGCCAGTCCCACCAGTTCCCGTACGACGTGGTGGTGGCGGTGTAGGCGCGCTGGAGCACCCAGTCCAGGCCGGTCGCGACGGCGGCGCCGAGGCCGGGGTCGGCCGTCGAGCCGGTGGCCGGCCGGGTGAGGGCCAGGGCCATGAGCCGCAGCCGCCCGACCGTCGACGTGACGGCGGCGGAGGCGGAGCCGACCGGCAGGTCGGGCCAGAGCGACCCGGCCTGCGGGCTCAACGCGGCCTGGTGGCGCCGTGCCTGGTCGCCCAGCGCGGTGAGCGCGCGGGCGAACGGCGGCGCGGCCGGGTCGTACCCGGTGCCGGTCAGCTGCTCGGACCAGGCCTCGCGCATCGCGTCGTAGTTGTCGGCGGCCCGGGCCTCGGTTGGCCCGCCGAGCCACCACGCGGCCGCCGCGGCGGTGGCGGCGGCGCTGGTCCTGAGCAGTCCGCGCCTGCTCAGGACCGGTATCGCAGCCGGGTCACCGGTCTTCGTCCACGAGCTGTCCATCGGGCCGTCCTTCCTCGCGAACTCCCTTGTCTGACGGGAGAGTAAGCGCTTTCTATCGCGAGGACAACGCTTCCGGCACGGGCGCGTGACCGGAGTGCCTGCTACCCCACCGGCCCCGTCGACCCGCGGGGCACCAGCTCGGTGGCGAGGACGGCCCGCTGCGGCTCGGGGCCGGGGCGGTGCAGCGCGAGGCGCAGCGCCGTGCGGCCGAGGTCGAGGTGCGGGATGCGCACGGTGGTCAGGCCGGGCCTGAGGTCCTCGGCCCCGGGCAGGTCGTTGAAGCCGATCACCGAGACCTGTTCGGGCACGGAGATCCCGTGCTCCCGCAGGACCGTCAGCACGACGGCCGCCACGTCGTCGTCGTGCGCGAAGACCGCCGAGAAGTCCGGCGGGCCCTGGGCCAGGCGGCGGCGCAGCCAGGCCCGCGCGCCGTCCCGGGTGTGGCACCCCTCCACCGTCAATTCGGCCGGGCGGCGCAGGCCGTGGGCCGCCAGCGCGGCCTGGTACCCGGCGAGGCGCTCCCGGGTGGTGGTGGTCGCGGCCGGTCCGCCGAGGAAGAGGATCCGCCGGTGGCCCAGCGTCAGCAGGTGGTCGACGGCCGCCCGCGCGCCGCCCGCGTTGTCGTAGTGCACGGCCGTCAGCGGCAGTTCCTCCCCCGGGGCGGGCCGGCCGCAGAGCACCAGCCGGGAGCCGGCCGCGTCCAGGATGCCCGCCAGCCGGGCGATCCGGGTGCGGTACCCCGGGCTGTCCTCCACCCCGCCCACCAGCACGACGGCCTCCACGTCGCGCGCCCGCATCTCCTCGACCAGCGTCAGTTCGCGGTCGGGGTCGTCGTCGGTCGCCGCCACCAGGCAGAGGCAGCCCTCGTCCACCGCCTGCCGCTCCACGCCGTGCGCGACCCGGTTGTGGAAGGGCGCCGCGAGGTTGCCCAGCAGGATCGCCACCGTCCGGGACCGCCGGCCGGCCAGCGCCCGCGCCTGCGCGTTGACGACGTAGTCGAGGTCGCGCACCGCGCGCAGCACCCGCTCCCGGGTGGCCCCGGCCACCGGGTAGTCGCCCGCCAGCACGCGCGACACCGTCGCCATCGACACACCCGCCAGCGCCGCCACGTCGTTCACCGTGGGCCTGCCCCGCCGGGCTCTCCCCCCGTCGCTCACCGCTGTCCCCCCGGTCCCGACCGACTCCGCGCCCGGCCTTCGACGGCGGGCCGTGCCCCGAGGATACGGGCGGCTGCCGCCTCGCGTCCGCCGGGCTCAGGAACCGTCGTCAGGCGTCGGACGTCACTCCCCCTGCAGAACCGTTCGCGCAGGTCGCGGGCGGGTGGGAGCCGGAAGGGACGGGTGGGGAACGGTGACGCAGGTGACCGAGGTGACCGAGGTGGCGGACGGGGCCGTGGCCGACGTGGACGGAGCCGCGCCGCAGGGGCGGCGGGCGTTCGCGGTGGCCGGGTTCGCGTCGGGGCGGGGCGGGCGTTCGCGGGAGCGGGGGAAGGCGCTGCGCGGGCGGATTCCCCGGGAGCGGCACGCGGAGTTCTCCCCCGGGCCCGGGCGGCCGACGGCCGTCGAGGCGATCGAGGCGTCCAACGCGGGCCGGATCGCCGCGTTGGTGCCGATCCGGGTGGGGCGGATGGCCGCCACGCCGTTCGCGTTCCTGCGCGGTTCGGCCGGGCTGATGGCCGCCGACCTGGCGGGCACCCCGGCCACCGGGGTCGGCGCCCAGCTGTGCGGGGACGCGCACGCCGCCAACTTCGGGCTGTACGGGGACGCCCGCGGGCAACTGGTGATGGACATCAACGACTTCGACGAGACCGTGCCCGGCCCGTGGGAGTGGGACCTCAAGCGGCTGGCCGCGAGCCTGGTGCTGGCCGGCCGCGAGACCGGGGCCGACGAGACCACCGCCCGGGAGGCCGCCCGGCACGCGGCCGGCTCCTACCGCCGCACGATGCGCACGCTCGCCAAGCTGCCCGCGCTGGACGCCTGGAACGCCGTCGCGGACGAGCAGTTGGTCTCCTTCACCGAGGCGCACGACCTGGCCGAGGTGCTGCGCAAGGTCGGCGCGAAGGCGCTGGGCAACACCAGCGCCAGATTCGCCGCCCGCAGCACCACCCGTACGGCGGACGGCGGTCGGCGGTTCACGGCCGCTCCGCCGGTGCTCACCGAGGTGACCGACGCGACCGCGCGGGCCGTCGCGCAGTCGCTCGGCCCGTACGTGGCGACGGTGCCCGCCGAGGTGCGCACCCTGCTGTCCCGCTACCGGGTGCAGGACGTGGCGTTCCGGGTGGTGGGTACCGGCAGCGTCGGCACCCGCTCGTACGTGGTGCTGCTCACCGACCACCGGGACCAGCCGCTGGTGCTCCAGGTGAAGGAGGCCCGCCCGTCCGTGCTGCTGCCGTACCTGGAGCGCGCGGGCCACCCGGTGGCCGGTCAGGACGGCCACGAGGGCCGCCGGGTGGTGCTCGGGCAGAAGCACATGCAGGTGGTCAGCGACACCCTGCTGGGCTGGACGACGGTGGACGGACTCCCCTACCAGGTCCGGCAGTTCCGCAACCGCAAGGGCAGCGTCGACCCGGCCGCGCTGCTGCCGGGCCAACTGGACGACTACGCCCGGATCACCGGCGCCCTGCTGGCCCGGGCGCACGCGCACACCGCCGACCCCGGCCTGCTGGCCGGCTACTGCGGCAGGAGCGAGGCGCTGGACGAGGCGGTCGCGGCCTTCGCCGTCGCGTACGCGGACCGGACCGAGGCCGACCACGCCGACCTGGTCGCGGCGGTGCGCGCCGGCCGCCTGCCGGCCGAGTTCGGCGTCTGACCGGCGCGTTCCGCCCCGAGGCGTCCGCGTCAGGACGTCCGCGTCAGGACGTCCGCGTCAGAACGTCCGCGTCAGAACGTCCGCGTCAGGACGTCCGCGTCAGGCGGACAGGAACGGCGCCACCGCGGCGACGAACTCGGCGGGCCGGGCACTGTGCACGAGGTGCCCGGCCTCGATGGTGACCATCCGGCAGTCCGGGATCAGCCGGGCGAGCTCGGCGAGCCGCTCCTGCGGGACGTGGCTCGCCGAGCCGCCCGCGACCACCAGGGTGCGGGCGGTGATCCCGGCCATCCCCGCCAGCCAGGCCGGGTCGGGGGTGTCGACCTGCGTCTTGACGGCCTTCACCACGGCCCAGTCGAAGTGCACCGGCGCGTCCGGCGCGTCCGGCACCACACCGGCCGGGCGCGGGTGCGGTGCCGGGATGTCCTCCAGGACCAGCCGGCCGATCCGCTCCGGCCGGGCCTGGGCGACCAGGTAGCCGACCACGCCGCCCATCGAGTGGCCGACCAGGTCGACCCGCACCAGGCCGAGCGCGTCGAGGAAAGCGAGCACGTCGTCGCGCATCTCCTCCAGGCCGTACCGGGCGGTGCGGCCGCTGTCGCCGTGGCCACGCAGGTCGAGCGCGTACACGCGGTGCCCGGGGGCGAGGCCGGGCAGGACGACGTCCCAGTCCGTGGCGCGCTCCCCGAGGGCGTGCAGCAGCACCAGCGCCGGGCCGTCCGGCGGGCCGCTCTCGCGGTAGGCGAGCGCCACCTCGGGCAGGTCCACGATCCGGTTCTCGGTCATGCCCGCCACCGTAACTGCGGGCCTGCGCCGGACAGAACTCAGCGGACCGCTGTTCGCCCACGGCTCACCGCGACGGGCTCGCCGGCCGCCTCCCGGGCCGCCCGCCGGCTGGCGAACACCGAGGCCAGGACCGCGAGGGCGGCGACCGCCGCGCACACCACGCTGGTGGCCAGGTAGGCGGAGCGGTGGTCGCCGCCCCCGGCGGTCTGCCGCAGGTAGACGCCGGACAGCGCCGAGACCGCGACCGCCGCCGCGATCCGCTGCGCCATCTGCAGGATGGCCCCGCTCACCCCGGCCGCCTCGGCGGGCGCGTGGCGCAGCACGTACGCCTGGTTGGTGGCGCCCATCACGCCGATCGAGGCGCCGCCGAACAGTTGCAGCAGCGCCAGCAGCCAGGGCAGGACGGCGGCGGGCGCCCAGTGCGCGACCAGTCCGCTCGCCAGCATGACCAGGGCGGAGCCGATCATGCCCGCGGTGACGGTGCGCCGCCCGAAGCGCTGCACCACCCGCCAGGCCAGCGCGGAGGCGACGCCCATGGCCACCGCCGAGGGCAGCGCAACGAGTGCGGCGCCCATCGGGGAGAGCCCGAGGCCGTCCTGGAGGAACATGGTGAGCACCAGTCCGGCGGCGAGCGAGGAGCCGAACTGGGCCATCGCGGTCACGGTGCCGAGCGCGTACGACGCGGAGCGGGTGAGTGCCGGGTGGATCAGCGGGTGGCCGCCGGAGCGGGCGTAGCGGCGCTGCCACCAGGCGAGCGCGCCGAGCAGCAGGACGGCGACGGCGACGAAGGCCAACCAGCCGGTCCAGCCGGGCGGTTGGACGAACGGCAGCATCAGGGCGAGGGTGAGCGCGGCGACCAGCAGCAGGCCGACCAGGTCGAGGTCGGCGTGCCGGGCACTCGGGCGCGGCCTGGGCAGGTGACGCACCGCCAGCGCGACGGTGGCCAGTCCGAACGGCACGTTGAGCAGGAAGGTCAGCCGCCAGCCCTGCTCGGGGCCGGCCGCCGCCAGGACCGCGCCGCCGATCGGCGGGCCGAGCGCGAAGGCCAGGCCGCCCGTGACGGCGTACATGCCGAGGGCGCGGGCCCGCAGCTGGCCGTCGAACACGTCCTGGAGGGTGCCGATCATCTGCGAGTTGACGAGCCCGGCGCCCACGCCCTGGAGCAGCCGGGCGGCGATCAGCACCTCGGGCGCGGTGGCGGTCGCCGAGACCGGGCTGACCAGGGTGAACAGAGCGAGGCCGGTGACGAAGAGCCACTTGCGGCCCCTGACGTCGCCCAGCCGCCCGCCGGGGATCAGCGCCAGGCCGAAGGCGAGCGAGTAGCCGGCGACGATCCACTGGAGGTGGGCGGGCTGGGCGTGCAGGCTCTCGCGCAGGGCCGGGATGGAGGTGTTGAGGACGGACTGGTCGAGCAGCGTGGTGAAGCCGCCGGCGACGCAGACCAGCAGGACGCGGCGCCCGGCGGCGTCGAAGCGCTCGCGGGGCGCGGCGGCTATCCGGGTCTTCGGTCGCCTCACGGTTCCACCACCACCAGGGCGTACCGGGCGTCGTCCGGGCCGGGGGCGCGGAAGCGGCTGGTCCCGGAGACGTAGCGCAGGCAGTCGCCGGGGCCGAGCAGGTGCCGCTCGCCGTCGACGGTGAGCTCCAACACCCCCTCGAACACCCACAGGTGGTGCTCCAGGTCCGCCACGCAGGGGCGGTCGTAGGCGATGTCGGCGCCGGCGGGCAGCCGGCCCTCGACGATCTCGGCGCGCAGCGAGCCGTGCGGCGGGGAGACGGAGCGGCGGACGAAGCCGGTGGTCTCGTCCCGCCAGATCCGCTGGTCCGCGGCCCGCACCAGCCGGGCCGGCGCCGACTCGACCTCGGCGAGCAGCCGGGACATGGTCCGCCCGTAGACGGCGCAGAGCCGCCCGAGCAGCGCGGCGGTCGGGCTGACTTCGGCCCGTTCGACGCGCGACAGCGTGGAGCGGCTGACGTCCGCCAGCCGGGCCAGTTCCTCCAGCGTCCAGCCCCGTTCCAGTCTCAATTCGGCGAGCCGGTTGGCGAGCCGCTCGTCGGCGGCCGTCTCGATTCCCATATTCGCGATGCTATCCCGGATATGAGATCACTCCCAGGGGCGCGGGCTGCTGCGGGCGGGGCGTGGGGAAGGGCGGGCGGCGTGGACTCGGCCGGGACTGCGCGCCCCTGCGCTCCTCGCGCCCTCTCCCGTTCCTCCGGCTCCTCCGCCCCTTCGACTCCTCGGCTCCTCGGCTTCGGCTCCTCGGCCCGGGAGGGGCGGTGATCATATGATGTTCGGCGGATCAGGGCTGGTCAGCGGCCCACCGGCGAGGGGGAATCATGTTCGGCATCATCAGACCGTGCAAGCACCGGCTGTCCGAACGGCTTCAGGCATCGTGGCTGGCGCACCTGTGCGGGCTCTGCCTCGCGCTGCGCGACGACCACGGCCAACTCGCCCGCACCGCCACCAACTACGACGGCCTGATCATCTCGGTCCTGGTCGAGGCCCAGGCCGCCCGCGAGGACGCCTCCTGGCGGCGCACCGCCGGGCCCTGCCCGCTGCGCGGCATGCGCACCGCCTCCGTCGCCCGGGGCGAGGGCGCCCGGCTCGCCGCCGCCGTCTCGCTCGCCCTCGCCTCGGTCAAGATCCGCGACCACGTCGAGGACCGTGACGGCGTGTTCGGCCGCCGCCCGGTCGCCGTCGGGGCCCGCGCGGTCACCCGGCGGTGGGACCGGAAGAGTGCCGGCAGCGCCTCGGCGGTCGGCTTCGACACCGGCGTGCTGCTCGAAGCCGCCTCCCGGCAGGGCGAGTTGGAGCGGTCACTGCCGCCCGGCGGTTCCGTCCTGCTGGTCACCGAGCCCACCGAGACCGCCACCTCGGCCGCGTTCGCGCACACCGCCGTCCTCGCCGGGCGCCCCGGCAACGCCGCCCCGCTCGCCGAGGCCGGCCGGCTCTTCGGCCGGCTCGCCCACCTCCTCGACGCCGCCGAGGACCAGGCCGCCGACGCCGCCGGCGGCGCCTGGAACCCGCTGACCGCCACCGGCACCGACCGCGCCGAGGCCGAACGCCTGTGCCGCGACGCCGTCCACGGCATCCGGCTCGCGCTGCGCGAGGTCGAACTGACCGACCGGGCCCTGGTGCACCTGCTGCTCGCGCACGAGACCGAGCGGGCCGTCGAGCGGGTCTTCGGCCCGGCCGCCCACGCGGCCGCCTGCCGCACCCGGAACGCCGGACCCGTCGCCGACGGGTCCGCCCCCGACGGATCCGCGCACGCAACGACCGGCGGGCACCCGCACGCCGCCGCCGGGGAGCACCCGCACGACGCGCCGCCGCGCCAGGCGCCGCCCGGGCAGACCCCCGGTCAGGATCCCGGCCGGACCCCGCTCCCGCCATGGGTGCCCCAGGGCCCCGGCTTCACCCCGATCGGCAGCAAGCCGACGCGACCGCGCAACCTCCTGGCCGGCTGCGCGGTGTGGGCGCTGATGGCCTGCACCTGCCAGTTGCTCTGCTGCGACCACAACGACCCGTTCAGCCGGGAGCGCCGGGAGGGCTGGTGCCAGCGGCACGACTGCGACTGCTGCGACCCTTGCAACTGCTGCAACGGTTGCGATGGCTGCGACGGTTGCAGCTGTTGTGACGGCTGCGACTGCTGTGACTGCAGCTGCTGACGTGCCGTACCGTCAGCGGTCCGGATTCCACCGTGCCGCCGGCGACAGCGGCGACGCCGTCACCTGATCGACCGCCACCGGCCCGGAGCGCCCCCGCGGCGCCCCGGGCCGGTCCGCCGGCCCGTACGACTCACCGCGCCGCCAGAGCGGCAGCACCACCACCGGGCGCCGCTCCGGCCCGTCAGGCATCGGACCCGGCCGCCGCCCGGCGCCTCGCCCGGTCCGCCGTCCGGTCCGCCGCCAGCGAGTTCTCCAAGCGCGCCAGCAACTCCCGGAACCGCTCGGTGTCCTGCTCCGTCATCCGCCCCTCGGGCGCCGCCCCCGGCCACTCGGCCGTTATCTCGTTCATGAGTCCGACGTTACGCCCCGACGATCAACAGGCGATAAATGCGGAACGCACGCCTACGGGTGCGGCGGTGAACGGAGCCGGTCCTCTTGGCGCGCGCGGGGGTTGGTGGTTCACTTCTCATGTTAGGCAACTTTCCTAACACGGCACCAGTGCTCGACCGCCTCCCCCGCGAGAGGACCAGATCCCCATGGGCCGTAGCCGCACCAGGACACTGATCGCCGCGGCGGCACTCGCCGCCCTGCTCCCGCTCGCCTCCGCACCCGCCGAGGCCGCCGCACCCGCCGCGCACGGCGCCCGGGCCGCCTTCCGGCACCCCGGCGTGCTGGTCGGCGACCAGCAACTCGCCTTCCTCAAGGGCAAGCTGGCGGCCGGGGCCGAACCCTGGACGTCCGCCTTCGCCGACCTCCGGTCGAGCACGTACGCCTCGTTGGACTGGCGGCCCCGGCCGCGCGCGAACGTCGAGTGCGGGTCCCGCTCCCACCCCGACAACGGCTGTTCGGACGAGCGCAACGACGCGATGGCCGCCTACGCCCACGCCCTGCAGTGGGTGCTCACCCGCGACCAGCGGTACGCCGACAAGGCGATCGAGATCATGGACGCCTGGTCGGCCGTGATCCAGGAGCACACCAACAGCAACGCCCCGCTGCAGACCGGCTGGTCGGGCAACAACTGGTCCCGGGCCGCCGAGTTGATCCGCCACTCCGGGGCGGGCTGGCCGACCGCCTCGATCGACCGCTTCGCCACCATGCTGCGCACCGTCTACGTGCCGCTGCTGTCGCCCGGCAGCCCGCGCAAGAACGGCAACTGGGAGCTGATCGAGACCGACGCCCTGATGGGCATCGCGGTCTTCCTCGACGACCGCGGCCTGTTCGACCAGGCGGCAGGAATGTGGCGCAAGCGCCTGCCCGCCTACGTCTACCTGTCCTCCGACGGCACCCTGCCGGTGCCGCCGCCCAAAGCCGGGATCGAGGGCAAGACCGCGCTGGTGAAGTACTGGTCCGGCCAGTCGACCTTCGTGGACGGGCTGTCGCAGGAGACCTGCCGCGACTTCGGGCACACCGGCTGGGGTCTGGAGGCCGCCGCCCAGACCGCCGAGACCGCCCGGCTCCAGGGCCTCGACCTGTGGGGCGAGGGACGCGAACGGCTGGTCAAGGCCCTGGAGTTCCACACCGTGTACGAGAACGGCGCGAAAGTTCCGAACTGGCTCTGCGACGGCTCGCCGAAGACCGGTCTCGGCCCGGCCGTCCAGCTCGCGTACAACGAGTACCACCTGCGCGAGGGCGTGGCGATGCCGCAGACCGGGCGGTACGTGGCCGCGCGCAGCCCGTTCGGGGCCGACCACTTCATCGGCTGGGAGACCCTGACCCACACCAGCGCGCCCTGACGGCGCGGGCGGGAAGCGGCGGTTCCGGGAGTGCACCCGCCCGGGGCCGCCGTTTCGGCCGCGCCCTTCCCGGGAACGCCCGTTCCGCGCGGCTCACCCCTCGGGGAACAGGCCCTCCAGGACGGTGGCCACCCCGTCCTCGTCGTTGCTGCCGATGACGTGGTCCACCGTGGCCAGCACCTCCGGGTGGGCGTTGGCGACACCGTACGAGGTGCCCGCCCAGGCCATCATCGGCAGGTCGTTGGGCATGTCGCCGAACGCGACCGCCTGCTCGCGGGTGATCCCGCGCCGCCGCGCCAGGTCGCCGAGCGCGGAGGCCTTGCTGACGCCCTTCGCGACGGCCTCGACCAGCCGCTCGCCGTTCGCGTGGTAGACCGTCACCAGCTCGCCGAGCACCGGGCGGGCCAGCGCCAGCAGCTCGTCCGCGGACAGCTCCGGGTGACGGCCGATCAGCTTGGGCGCCGGGCGACCGAACAGCCGTGCGTCGTCGAGGCGTTGCACGGTGGTGTCGGCGTCCCAGGCGCCCGCCTCGTAGTGCGCGTCCCCGGCCAGCTCCTGGGCGTACTCGACGGCCAGCCCGATCCCCGGCACGGCCTCGCGCAGCCGCCGGGCGCTCTCGCCGAGCACGTCGACCGGGATCGGGTTCTCGGCGATCACCGCGCGGGTGCGCATGTCGTAGCCGAATGCGCCGTTGGAGCAGATCGCCACGCCCCGGTGGCCGAAGGCGGCCGCGATCTCGCCCATCAGGCGCGGCGGGCGGCCGGTGACCAGGACGACGAGCCCGCCGGCCCGTTCGACCCGGGCGAGCGCGGCGACGGTGCGGGCCGAGACGGTGCGGTCGCCGCGCACGATCGTCCCGTCGAGGTCGGTGGCCACCAGGCGCGGCGGCCGTATCGGGGTGACGGTGGGTGGGGTGGTGCTCGGGAGGCTCATGGGTCGGTGCTCCGTGCTGGTCGGGGTTTCGGTGGGAGCGGCCGGGCGCGGAGGCGTGTGCGGTACGCGCGCGTACGGCGCGGGCGGTGCGCACGCGGCGTGTGTGTGCACGCGGGGCGCCCGATTCGGTGGTGCAGGGAGCTCGCGGGCCGGGCCCGGCGGTGGCCGGGCGGACGGTCGCCAGACGCTCGGACGGTATCACCGGCGCGGCCCGTTCGGCGGCTGACGGGTGCCCTACGATCGACCGAATGAGCACAGCAGGACGGACTACGGCCACGGACGGGGCGCCGCAGCCCGTCACCCTCGCCCCACTGTCAGGGCCTGGACAACAGCCGTGGAACCGGCAGCGGCTCCGGAGCAACAACGAGTGGCTCCTGCTGGAGCGGCTGCGCTGCCACGGCCCGCTCTCCCGGGCCCAACTCGCCCGCGACACCGGGCTGTCCAAGCCGACCGTCTCCACCGCACTGGCCACCCTCGAACTCGCCGGACTCGCCCGCGAGGCCGGCAGGTTCGCCCCCGAGCGCGGCCGCACCGCCGTCCTGTACGAGACCGACCCGGCCGCCGGGCACGTCCTCGGGCTCGACATCGGCCGGGCCCGGCTGCGGGTCGCCGTCGCCGACCTGTCCGGATGCGTCGTCGCCCGCCGCGACCTGCCCAACCGCGGCCGCTCGGCCGACGCCGTCGCCGACGCCGTCGTCGCGGCCGCCCGCGAGGCCCTCGCCGAGGCGGGCCTGCCCGGCACCGCCGTCGCCCACACCGTGGCCGGCACGCCCGGGGTCTGGGACGAGCGCAGACGCAGCGTCAGGCTCGCCGCCAGCCTGCCCGGCTGGGGCCGCCCCGGCCTGTTCGACCGAATAGCCGACGGCCTGGGCACCACCGTCACCGTCGCCAACGACGCCAACCTCGCCGCCGTCGGCGAGTACACCTACGGCGCGGGCGCGGGCAGCCGGCTCTTCGTCTACCTGCTGGTCGGCACCGGACTCGGCCTGGGCGTGGTCAAGGACGGCGAACTGCTGACGGGGGCGCACGGCGCGGCCGGGGAACTCGGGCTGCTGCGACTGCCGGGCTGCGCCTCCGCCACTGCCACTGCGACCACCGGCACCGGCACCACCCTGGAGGAGACCGTCTCGGCCGATGCCGTGGTGCGCACCGCCCTCGACCTCGGGATGCGGCGGCCGCTCACCGCCGAGAAGGTGTTCACCCGGGCCCGGCTCGGCGAGCCCGCCGCGGTCGAGGCCGTCCGGCAGGAGGTGGACCGCCTGGGCTACGTCCTCGCCGTCGTCGCCGCGCTGCTCGACCCGGACGTGGTCGTCCTCGGCGGCGGCATCGGGCGCAGCGCCGACCTGCTGCTGCGCCCGTTGGAGCAGGCCCTGTACGAGCGTTCCCCGCTGCGGCCCCGGCTGGAGCCGAGCCGGCTGGGCCAGGACGCCGTCCTGCTGGGCGCCGTCGCCACCGCCCTGGAGGCGGCCCGCCCCGAGGTCTTCGAGCGGCGCACGGCCCCCGTCCCGGGCTGACGGCCCCGCGGTCCGTCAGGCGCGGGCGGACAGGGCGGCGTCCAGCAGCACGCGGGCGGCCGCCTTGGCGTCGGCGGCGGCGCTCGGGTCGCCGTGCACGGCGGCGGTGGTCATCGCCCCCTCGGCGAGCAGCGCCAGCTGGGCGGCGGTGGCGGGCGGGGCGCCGGCGGCCTCGGCCAGGCAGACGAGGTAGGCGTTGAACTCCTCCTTGTGCTGCCGGGCGGCCGCCGCGACCGCCGGTGAGACGGTGCCCAGCTCGCCGAAGGAGTTGACGAACGCGCAGCCCCGGAAGCCGGGTTCGGCGAACCAGCGGCCGAGCCAGTCGAAGACGGCGAGCAGCTGGTCGCGCGGCAGCGTGGCGGCGCCGGCCACGTAGGCGGCGAGGTTCGCCCGCCAGCGCCCGTCCCGGCGCCGCAGGTACGCCTCGACCAGGTCGCCCTTGGACGGGAACTGCTGGTAGAGCCGGCGCATCGTCAGGCCGGAGGCCGCCCGGACGGCGTCCATGCCGACCGCCTGGATGCCCTGACCGTAGAACAGCTCCTCGGCCGCGTCGAGGATCAGGCCCCGCGGGTCGTGCTGGTCCATCTGCCGTGCCCTTTGCGTGAGAACGATGGTTCTCCTAGGGTAGCCGCTACAGCGAGAACGATCGTTCTCACCGTCGGCTCCGCCATGCCCGAGGAGACCCCGTGACCGAACAGCGCCCTCCCCTGCCCCCGTTCACCCCGGAGACCGCCCGCCGAAAGGTCCGCGCCGCCGAAGACGCCTGGAACACCCGCGACCCCCACCGTGTCGCCCTCGCCTACACACCCGACAGCCGGTGGCGCAACCGCACCGAGTTCCTCACCGGACGCGAGCGGATCGCCGACTTCCTCACCCGCAAGTGGCACCGCGAACTCGACTACCGCCTCGTCAAGGAGCTGTGGGCGCACGACGGCGACCGCATCGCCGTCCGCTTCGCCTACGAGTGGCACGACGACTCCGGCCAGTGGTACCGCTCCTACGGCAACGAGAACTGGGAGTTCGACCGCGACGGCCTGATGGCGCACCGCCACGCCGCCATCAACGACCTGCCGATCGCCGCCGCCGAACGCCTCTTCCACTGGCCGCTCGGCCGGCGCCCCGACGACCACCCCGGCCTCACCGCCCTCGGACTCTGACCCGGCGCCAGAATCCGGTCCCGGCACGGCACGACACGACAGGCAGAGGCGGCCGGGGCGGCCGTTGTTCCACGACCGTGACACGGCTCGCACCGGCCGCTGAACTCCCCCTGGGATGCTCCTCCTCGAACGCGAACCGCACCCGAGGGGGGACCTGGAATGTCCGTGCGCAACAGATTCGGCACCACCGCCGCGCTCGCCGTGATGACCACCGTCGGCGCCGTCCTGCTCTCCGCCTGCGGCCCCGACAACGCCGGCTCGGACGCCGCCACCCCCGGCAGCGCGGCGCCCGGCGCCACCGCTCAGGGGGCTCCTGCCCCGGGCGGCTCCGCCCGCCCGAGCACCCCCGCGCCGAGCACCCCCGCGCCCGGCACCAAGGAGGTCAACGGCACCAGCGCCGCCAACCACCTGACCGTCAGCACCGGCACCCGGGCCGTCGCGATGAACGGCACCACCGTCGACTTCGGCACCGTCGTCCGCGACCTCGTCTGGTCCCCCGACGGCAAGCGGGCGGCCTTCATCAACGGCAACGGCGACCTCGTCGTCGCCGACCCCGACGGCGGCGCGAAGGTCACCCTCGCCACGGCCCCCGGCGGCGAGGCCTGGTCCCACCCCACCTGGCAGCACGCCGCGCAGGGCCCCAGCGACCTCCCCGAATCCGCCGAACGCTTCGACACCATCGTCTTCGCCGCCGCCAAGGGCGGCGTCCTGCGCCTGGAGAAGATCCCCACCAAGGCCGTCGGCGGCACCCCCGAGGTGCTCACCCCGCACACCTCCCTGGACGGCAACGCGAACATGCCGCAGCCGCCGCAGACCGGCAACACCTGGGCCGACGCCGGTGGCCGGCACGGCGAGATCGTCTATGCCAACACCCCCGCCGACGAGGTCTACCTCTACGACGACTACATCCGCCCCGCCACCCGCGACCTGGGCCAGGGCTCCCAGCCGGCCCTCTCCCCCGACGGCGAGCACGTCGTGTTCGTCCGCTCCGTCGACGGGCACGACCACCTGTTCACCCGCTCCAGCCGGATCGACCAGAAGGACGAGAAGGACCTCACCCCCGCCGCCGCCACCGACTACACCGAACCCGCGTGGTCCCCCGACGGCAGGACCATCGCGGCCCGCACCCCCGACGGCGTCAGCACCCTCCCCGCCGACGGCTCCGCCGCCCCGGCCCCGGTCTCCACCGTCAAGGGCCTTCCCTCCTACCGGCCGTGAGCCCCCGGAACAACGTGAGCAGCTGACGGCGGAGGGGGCGCGGCAGCTGGCGCGCCCCCTCCGCCGTCGGGCGCTCAGGAGATGCAGGAGATCGTCAGCCTGATGCTGGGGGGCGGGGGCGGCGAGTCGAGGTAGGGGGCGATCCAGACGATGATGCCCCTGCCTCCGTCACTGTCCCTCCACTGCCACCGCTGGTTCGCGCCGAGCCGGGTGCCGTCGCCGTTGGTGATGATCCAGTCGTTGTCCGGGTGCAGGCCCTCGGGGCAGATGGCGGTGACGCCGCTCGGGGAGCCGGTGGCGGACACGGTCTCGGGCAGGTTGTCGGCCTGGGCGGGGCCGGCGAGGGTGGCTGTCAGTGCCACCGCCGCCAGGCCTGCGCCGGCGAGTCGTCCGGGGCGCATGGATGTCCTCTCGTCGAGCGGCCCCTCGGATGGGGGCCGAGCGGTCACATCCGTTGCCACGGCGCCGCATCCGCACGCCCATCGCGCCGCACTCCACTCTTCCGCGCCGGGTGAGGGCGCGCCGGCGGCCTTGGGCGCAGGACAGCCGGGACGGGCGGACGTGGCCCATTGAACCCGGGCGGCCCGATCATCCGTCCTTCACAAGGGGCTTGAGGAATCGCCCGCACGGGTTCGGGCCGGCGCACCGCAGGCGTCAGGCCTACGCAAGGGATGCGTATGGATCGAGACAAAGTGGCACTGATCAGCTGACCGGAATGCCATATTTTGTCCCGCCCATCACAGAACTCGCAAGGAGAGCACGTGCGTTCGACGAAGAAGCTGTCGGCCCTGGCCGCAGGGATGAGTGCCGTGGCCGTCCTGGGTCTGGCAGGGCCCGCGATGGCCGACGGCTCGTACGACCCGGCCCAGGAGAACTGCAACGCCGCCAACACGGTGACTCCCGGCTCGACCAGCCTGGTGTGGTGCATCCAGGCGGCGCAGCACACCTCGGAGGCCAAGAACCGGGCCCGCGGCGAGTTCGTCCAGGACACGCTCGACATGCTGATCAAGGCGACCGGCGGCAGCTACAACATCATGGTCTTCGACATCAAGGGCGACAACGCCTTCGGAGACCCCTGGTACGTCCACAACTACGAGCAGAGCTTCCAGAACGTCGCCTTCACGTACGACATCGACTACCACGACCAGACCTCGCGCGAGGACCAGACCTACCGGATCTGGATCTTCTCCGGCGGCGGCAGCTTCGCCAACGGCTTCGACGGCGGCTGGGGCAACTGGGGGTTCTACGGCCTCTTCAACCGGACCACCCGCGAGCACACCTGGACGTACCCGAGGGGCACGGGCAGCGCCGGCCAGCATTACAACCACACCGACGGCGTCGTGAACTTCTCCCCGATGCCGTTCCCCGGCGTACCGAGGGACCCGGGCACTCCCGCGCCGGGCGGGCTGCCGGCCACCCAGATCGTCCCCGCGATGCCGAAGGACCCCGGCACGCCGTACGACCCCGGGGTGCCCGCCACGCCGGCCAAGCCTCCCCACACCGGCAAGCCCGGCGATCCGGCCGAGCCCGGCACCAAGCCCGGCACCGGCACCCCCACCGGCTCCGGCCGGCCCGCGCTCAACACGCCCGTGCACCTGCGGACCGTCAACAACCTCGGCGCCGTCGCCACCGGCTCCGGCGAGGGCGCCTCGGTGATCGCCGGGAAGCCGGGCGACGCGGGCGGCACCTGGACGTTCCGCGACGCGGGCGGCGGCCGCTACCGGATCACCAACGCGCTCGGGCGGGACCTCACCGAGAACACCGGCACCTACTTCGCCAACACCAAGGGGTGGAAGGGCTCTTCGGAGCAGAAGTGGGAGGTCAAGAACGTCTCGGGCGACCGGTACGTGATCCGGATCAGCGACCAGGACTGCCTGACCTACCACGAGGACGGCAAGGAGCTCGGGGTGTGGACCTGCGACGGCTCCGCCGAGCAGCAGTGGACCGTCACCCGCTGACCGTCGCGGCGGGCCCCCCCCCCGCCCCCGGGGGGGGGGGCGCCCGGGCCCTCGCTCCCCCCCCCGGCGGTTTCGCCCCCCCCGGGGGGGGGGGGGGCGCCCCGGCGCCGCCTCTC
>NZ_JBHXML010000028.1:96393-102072 GCF_042720345.1 Kitasatospora sp. NPDC058478
TCCCCCGGGCTGGGAAGGGCGGGGGGGGTGTCGCCCGGCGCCGGCTCCCCCGTGCCGCTGTGCCCCGACCCCGGCTGCGGGCGGGGCGCCCCCCCCCGCGGGCCGCACAGGCAGCTGGCGGGCGGGACGGCGGGTGCCCTTCAGACGGACAAGGCCAGCGGAACAGGCCTAGCGGAACAGGCGGTCGCCGCTGTTGGCCATGCGGTGGGTGCCGCTGTGGCGGTTCACCCAGTCACGGACGAGGTTGACGGCGTTGGCGCACTGCCAGCTGTTGTCGTACTCGCGCACGCCGGTGAAGGCGCCGTAGCCGGCGATGATGCCGTCCACACCCGCGTCGCCGAGCAGCTTGTCGACGTACCACGGGTCGTTGTAGGTGGCCGTCCAGGACAGCGTGGCCGCGAGCCGCCCGGCGGCGCGGTCCCCGGCGCCCTTCTTCAGCTCCGCGCACGTGTTGTAGGTGGCCTCCGTGCAGTTGCCGAAGCCCTTGGTGATGTCGGTGTCGCCGTAGTCCATCGCCCGGTGACCGGCCGGGAATCCGGAACCGGACCGGTTGAAGGCGCCCTGGACCTGGTCACGGGTGCCGGTGGACGTGATGCCCTCCAGCGGGCCGAGCTTGCCTTCCAGGCTCTGCCAGCCCCTGCCGCCGACGTCCGGGGTGTTGCCGCCGTGGTACTCGAAGAAGCCGTAGAGCACCTGGATCCCGGCGGCCGTCAACCGCTGCGCCTTGTCGCGCAGTCCGGCGACGCTGCACGTGCGGTTGGGCTGCTCCCCGCAGTAGTTCGGGTCCTTGATGTCCAGCCAGACCAGCGACAGCCGGCGTCCGGCGTTGGCGTTGGAGAGGATGCGGTCGATCATGCTGTCGAAGCTGGGGCCCAGGCGGTTCTCACCGGCCGAGGAACAGTCGTGGTAGGCGCGCCATTCGTTCGGGTTCCACCAGGCGCAGACGTCGATCTCGATGGCGTTGGCGCCGTGGCCGAGCGCGGCGTCCACGCCGTCCAGGGTGTCGACCCGGTGCGCGATGGCGTAGATCGCGTGTCGCGAATCGGCCGCCGCCGCAGGGGTCGTACCGAGCGCGGTGAGGCCGACGATCCCGCACAGTGCCGCCAGCAGCGCCAGCATCTTCCGCGCGCCGGTGCCGTGCCTGAGGTGAGTGGTCAAGAAACGTGCTCCTCGATGTCGGTGCCCTGAAGCCGTCGCTGATGGACGGCCGCCCCCGATCCAGGACTGGTCATGTCCGCCTCAGTCTGCCACTGGTTCGTGCCCGGTACGGGGGGAACAGTGCAAATCCTCCGCTAAAGTCCGCCGCGCGAGGCCAACTCGGCCCGGAGCGCGGGCAGCTGCTCGTCGGCGGACTCGTGCGGCAGGAACTCGACCGGATCCAGGAAACGGAACAGCACCCGGCTCTCGGTGACGGCGTACTCGTAGTCGCCGAACCCGACCACCGCCCCCGTGCCGCCCCGCACCGCCCCGCGCACGGCGGCCGCCGTCAGCTCGTCCGCGCCGCCGTGCGCCGCAGCCCGGCGCCGGGCGTTCGGCCGGGCCAGGTACGGGCACACCATCGCCGCGTAGAGCATGCAGGCCCGGTGGCCGGGCCCCTCCATGGTCGGCGCGAGGTTGCGGTACGGCCGCCCCTCGGCGAGCGCGGCCCCGATCGCCGCGCTCTCCGCCGCCCCGACCACGCGCCACACCGGGCCCCGGGCCATGAATCCCCCGCACACCGAACAGAGGCGCTCCAGCGCGCAGTTCGCGCTGCGCTCGTGGTCGGTCAACGCGAACTGCGGCTCGCCGCCACGCCAGGGCGTGATCGCCGGCACCGGATAGCCCCGGACGTCCCGGGGCCGCTCCCCCACCCGCTCCGGCATCGGCACGGCATCGAATCGCACGCCCCCATCCTTGCCGCCCCCCGCGCCGCTGTCGACCTCCGACGCGGCGGCCGCCCCGCGCGGCGGGCGCGGGGCGGCCGGTGGTCCGGGGGCGGCTCCTGGTGGAGGGCCGGGCGGCGGGCCTCAGTTCCAGATGCCGGTGATGTCAGCGGCGTTGGCCGCGTTGCCCGCGTGGGTGGTGGCGCCGGCGAGGTCCTCCAGGGTGCGCAGCACGTTGTAGTGGTTGTAGGTGGCGGCGGAGGTGCTGCCGGGGGTGACGTGGGCGCCGTAGAAGACGGTCGGGATGCGGTTGCCCGCGAGCCGGTTGTCCTCGTCGAAGGTGACCACGAGCAGGCTGTTGTGGCTCTTGGCCCAGGTGGCGTAGGCGCCGAGGTTGTTCTTGATCCAGGTGTCGCCGGTGCCGACCGAGCAGTCGTGCATGTCGCTGCAGAGGTTCGGTACGACGAAGGAGACGTTCGGCAGGGTGGTGTAGTCGGTCGGGAACTGGGCGAAGGTCCTGGCCGAGTTCAACGGGACGTTGCCGAAGCCGAACCAGGGGTTGTGCTTCTGCGCGTACTTGCCGCTGCTGCACGTGGTGCTGCCCTGGGCGGGCAGGGTCTCGTTGTAGCTGGCCCAGGTCCTGCCGGCGGCGGTGACCTCGGAGGCCAGGTTGGGGCCCTGGAGGGCGCCGACGGAGACGCAGCTGTCGTCGGTGACGCCCTGGGTGGAGCCGGAGAACAGGGCGTAGTAGTTCGGCTGGCTGGGGTGGGTGATGCCGAACGACTGGGTGAGGTTGGCGCCGCCGGTGGCCAGGGAGTTGAGGTACGGGGCGCTGCTGCTGCCGACGACCTGGTTGTAGGCGTGGTTCTCCATCACCACGACGACGATGTGGTCGGGCGCGGGCAGGGCGGCGGCCTGCGCGGTGGAGGTGGTGGCGGCCCAGAGGCCGGCGGAGGCCGCGAGCAGGGCGGCCACCGAGCCGAGGGCGGTGGCGGTGCGGCGGGAGCCGTGCTTGGTGGACGAAGTCATGACAATTCCTCGGGTAGGGAGCGGCCCTGGCGCGGACGCTCGATCAGGGCTGCGCGACGAACCGGTCCGGTACGGCGTCTAGTACGGCGTGCCGTTGGCGAAGTCGCGGGCGGCGGTGGACTCGACGGTGGTCAGCACGCCGGAGTCGGTGGTGATCAGGCCCAGCTCGCGGTTGTTGTTCAGCGAGTTGTCGGAGAAGTTCTCCGAACCGGCGAACACCTTGGCCGAGGGCGTGCCGTAGTCGGCGACGATCGCCTTGGCGTGGATGTACAGGCCCGTGGTCGAGGAGTAGGTGACCACCTGGCCGCCGGCCGTGACCACCTGGTCGAAGTAGCTGCTGTAGGACGAGGGGTTCATGCCCACCACCCGCACGGTGACGCCCCGGCCGGCGGCCGCGGCGACCGCGTCCACCAGGGCCTGGTCGCCGAACTCCAGCTGCTCCAGGTCCAGCGTGTGCTGCGCGCCGTTGATCAGGTCCAGCAGGCGGGCCTGCGAGTCGGTGGGCGACCAGACCAGGTTGTCGCCGTCGGAGGGGGTGATCGAGGTCTGGGCGTAGTCGGCGGCGAAGACCTGCTCGATCGCGGCGACGTCGTTGGCGTCGGTGTCGACGACGCCGTAGTCGCGGCTGCTGGAGTAGTAGGTGGAGTCCAGGTTCCCGGTCAGGATCAGGGACTTGGCGCCGTCCACGGTGACGGTCTTCTGGTGGGTGTAGACGAACGCGGAGGAGGAGTACGTCACCCCGACGCCGGCGGCCCGCAGGGCCGAGTAGGCGGCGCCGTTGACCGAGGTGTGCCGGCCGTCGAGGATCACCCGGACGGTGAGGCCGGCCCGTCGGCGGCCGATCAGGGCGTTGACGGCGGTGGTGTCGCGCAGCTCGTACATGGTCACGTCGACCGAGCGTGTGGCCGAGTTGATGAGGTCGTAGACGACGCCGTGGTCCTGGTCCGGGAACACGATCGGCGTGTACGTGGCGGCGGTGGCGGCGGTGGCGGCCTGGGCGGTGCCGGACAGCGGTATCAGGCCGGCGGCGGCGAGCAGCAGCGCGCCGGCCCGGCGCGCGGAGGTGGCCAGGGGCATGCGGAACTCCACGATCGGTGAGGGGGGAAGGCCTGGGCGAAGGTGCGGGAGCACGCGCGAGGCGCCCGAACAGCATCGGGTGGATCGGTCGACGCGGGTAGACGACAGCAGGTAAAACCTTGACCCCGGGTCGGGAAACGGATGGTGCGGCCGATCCGGTTCACTTTGCCAGCCACCGGCCCCGCCGGTGATAGTGGATCTTCGAGGACGTGGCCGGACGCCGCGTCAGCCGAGTGAGAGAACAGAGGATCATGGCGAAGATCAGCCTTCTGCGTCCGCTCGCGGTGGCGGCCGCGGGTGTCGTCCTGCTGGCGACCGGAGCCGCGCAGGCCGTGGCCGCCGACCAGGGCACCACCGGCGCGCCCACCCCGGACACGGCCGCGGTGCGCGCCGCCCTCCAGGCCACCACCGACGCGGGCGCCCCGGGCGCCTTCGCGGTGATCCGCGACCACGGCGACGCCGAGTCCACCCGGTCGCTGGCCGTCGGCAAGGCCGACCTGGACGGCACCCCGATGAACTCCTCGTGGAGGTTCCGGGTCGGCAGCAACAGCAAGATGTTCAACGCCGTTCTCGTGATGCAGCTGGCGGAGCAGGGCCTGATCGACCTCGACAAGCCGCTGCGCGACTACCTGCCGGCCGGCACCCTGCCGGACACCTGGACCATGACGGGCCGCCAGGTCATGGAGCACCGCGCCGGGATCTACGACCACACCAACGACCTGCTGGAGCAGGCCGGCGAGGAGACCACCAGCGCCTTCGAGGCGCGCATCCGCACCAACGTGTACGCGCCGCGCGACCTGGTGGCGATGTCCGTCAAGCACGGCCAGCAGTACACGCCCGGCAGCCGGTACTCCTACTCCAACACCGACTTCGTCCTGATGGGCCTCGCGGTCGAGCACCTCACCGGCCGCCCCTACGAGGACGTCCTGCGCGAGCGGATCATCGAGCCGCTGGGCCTGAGCAAGACCTCCTTCGTCGTGCCCGACCAGGAGATCCAGGGCGCCCACGTCACCGGCTACCTCACCAACGACAACCGCAGCAAGCCGCTGCTGGACTCCACCCAGCAGACCGGCTCCTGGGTGTGGACGGCCGGCGCGGTCATCTCCGACGCCGCCGACCTCGACCACTTCCTCACCGCGCTGATGGCGGGCAGCTCCGGCGGGCTGGTCTCGGACGACTCGCTGAAGCAGATGACGGCCGCCCTGGCCACCCCCACCGCCAAGATCAGCTACGGCCTCGGGCTGCGCCGCATCTCGCTGTCCTGCGGCGACGTGTACGGCCACGGCGGCATCGTCCAGGGCTTCCAGACCCAGTCGTTCGCCACCCCGGACGGCAAGCGCTCCGTCGTCGTGTTCGCCAACGCCTCCAACAACGGCTCCGTGACGCAGGGCCTGATGAACGCGCTGGAGCCGGCCTTCTGCGGCAAGAAGCCGGCCGTCGCGCCGCGGAACTCGTTCGCCCCGAGCGCCTTCACCGAGAACCACTCGCTGCCGGTGGTCGAGGACACCCGGATCTGACCGACCCGCACAGTCCGCCGCTCACGCGCCCGCACGGCCCACCCGCCGTGCGGGCGTGCGCGTCTCGGGCCCCGGGCGTTCCCTAGGGCGTGTTTCATAATTCCCGCCGGGCGCGCGACGCCGGGCATCCCGCCTGACCGCACCGGCGAAACGTCCAAGTACGGCCCAGTACGAGGACGCTTCGCCGGCACGCC